>NZ_AQOQ01000004.1:0-187217 GCF_002888555.1 Alcanivorax sp. MD8A
AAACATACAAGCGTCGCTGGCGGCGCGATCATCCAGCGTCGAAGGAAAAGGCGAACGCCACAGAGGGCACAGAGCACACGTAAAACAAGTTTTCTCCGTGATCTCTGTGCCCTCTGTGGTGACGGTGCTTTTGATTATGGTCAGCTATCGCGCCGCCAGCGACGCTCCTACGGCAAGGGGAGGGAGTCGGGTAGGGGGGCATCAAAGCCCCGGCACCACCCGGGCGTTAAGGTGCTCAATAAAACGTTCCGGCCCCATTTCACCCAGTACCCGGGATTTGGGGATTTCGTTGCTGGCAGGGGTGAAGAATACCAGGGCCGGCAGGCCGAGGATGTTGTATTGCTCCATGATGGCCTGGCTGTCGGCGTTGATCTCGGTGATATCCACCCGGTAGAGGTCAAAGCCTTGCATTTCGGTGAGCACGGCTTCGTTGCTGAGGGTGGTTTCCTCCAGCACCTTGCAGGCGACGCACCATTCGGCGAAGAAATCCACCAACACGGGCTTGCCCGCCTGGCGGGACGCGGCGAGTGCCTGCTCCAGTGATGCCTTGCCGACAACCGTTTTCCACGGGCCGTGGTCCTGTGTGGCCGGGTTGGCTTGTTGCTGCACTGTTGCTGCCGGCTGGGTGAGCGGCTGCAAGGGTTGCAGCGGATCGCTGCCGCCACTGAGAGCGCCAACAATCATCACCGAGCCGTAGAGCGCCAGCACCAGCGCTACACCTCGCTTGAGGCGGGCCAGACCTTCGCCGGCGGCATCCAGCGCGCCAAGCTGCACGCCATAGATGGCCAACAGCAACCCGTACAGGCCGAGGGTGAGGGTGTCACTGATAATGCGGTCCAGTAGCCAGATGGCCACGCCGAGCATGACCACACCGAAGAAGCGCTTGATCTCTTCCATCCACATGCCGGCTCGTGGCAGCAGGCTGCCGCCGCCGGTACCAAAGATGATCAGTGGCACCCCCATTCCGATGGACAGGGCGAACAGTGAGGCGGCACCGGTAGCCGCATCGCCGCTGGCAGCGACATAGATCAGCGCACCCGCCAGGATCGGGGTCACGCAGGGAGAGACGACCAGTGCCGAGATCACCCCCATGAGGCCCGCGCCCAGCAGACTGCCGCGCTTCTCTTCGCCGGGTTGATGCAGCTTGTCACGCAGAAAATGGGGAAGCTGTAGCTCGTACAGCCCGAACATGGATAGGGACAGCAGAACAAAGATCACCACAGAGGTGATGATGGCAGCGGGTTGCTGAAGCAGGAACTGCAGATTCAGCCCGGCACCGAACAGGGCGACCAGCAACCCGGCCAGGGTATAGGGCACGGCCACCCCGAGAACGTAGGCGCTGCTCAGGACAAAGCCGCGAGAGGTGCTGGGCTTGTCTTGGCCGGCAATGATGCCAGACAGAATCGGCACCATGGGAAACACGCAGGGGGTAAATGCCAGTAACAGGCCGCCGACAAAGAACAGACCTACGATCAGACCGATGGACTGGTTTTCCATCCATTCATTGAAGGCATTGGCATCATCGGAATTCAGGGTGTCAAAGAAATCCGCGTCGTCAGAGGCGGCTGGGCTGGTGGACGACGCGGCGGGCGACTTTTTTTCCGGCTGGGGGCTGGCAAATTCAACGATCTTTTTGGTGGGGGGATAACACAGGGTGTCTTCGATGCAGCCCTGGTAACGCACTTCCAGTCGGGTATCTACCAGCGGCACGGATTGCAGCGGCAAGGCCAGTGACAGGCGGTGAAAGTAGACTTCCACATCACCAAAAATCTCGTCGGTCTTGGCTTTGCCCTCCGGCAGGATGAAATCGGAGAAGTCATCCAGCACGTTGCCGTTGGTATCGGTCAGGGTGAACTTGAACTGGTGCTGGTAAAGATAGAGGTTGTCGTACAACTCAAAGTCGAGCAGCACTTGCTGGTTGTCCCAGTCGGCATCGGTGACCAGTACGATGGCTTCATCTACGGTGGGCAAACGATCCTGATCGCCAAACAGGCTGTCGGCATTCGCATGGGCAGTCATAAAGACTGGTGCCAGGGCAACCAGCAGCAAGCAGTGCCGCCAAATCAACATCATCATATTCTCCCGTCCGTCCCTCAGCCCGGATTCAGACCGCGAGACAGCGCCACGGTTCCTGAGGCCACAAGCGGGGTATTGTCGTCATCTGGGGCGGGCAAGGCAAAGGGCAATAGGCTGACCGCAACAACACGCTGACGAATGCAGGAGGGTTGGGTGTTGGGCTCATCCCTCATGTATAGTGAGTGACGGACTGATCTTGGGAGTGATCATGAGTAACGAGAAGTTCAGCGAAAAAATGGGGGATGCAATGCTGGACCCCCGCAACAACCGGATCTGGAAAGGATTGATGTGGTTGCTGGTACTGCTGCTGCTGGTCGATGTGTTGCTTGGCTGGTACTGGAGCCAGGAACCTGATCTGCGCACGGTGACCCCTGTGCCCGATGCGGTGCCGGGTGAAACCACCACCCGTGAGCTGATTTTTGTTGCCGATACCTTGCTGTCCAAGCCGGGTGGTTACCTGAGTAATGACATTCTGCCCCATCGTCTGTGGCTGGATAACATGCCCAGCTGGGAATATGGCGCGCTGGTACAGGTGCGGGATTTCACCCGGGTATTGCGCCGGGACATGAGCCGTTCCCAGTCCCAGAGCCAGGAAGACCGCGACCTGGCCATTGCCGAACCCCAGTTCAACTTTGACGCCAAAAGCTGGACCATGCCGGCCACCGAAAGTGAGTACCGCCGCGGGATCAGCGCCCTGCAGCGCTACCTGGACCGGTTGACTGACGCCAACGAAAACGACGGCAAGTTCTACGCCCGTGCAGATAACCTCAACTACTGGCTCAACGAAGTGCAGAACCGGTTGGGGTCCCTGAGTCTCAAACTCAGCCAGAGCGTCGGCCGTAGCCAGCTCAACGTGGACAAGGATGGTGCCCTGGCCATGGCCAAGGTGGATGCCGACGAGGAATTTGTGAAAACCCCGTGGCTGAAAATCGATGATGCGTTTTATGAGGCCCGTGGTGCCACCTGGGCGCTTGCGCAACTGATGCGCGCAGCGGAAGTGGATTTCGCCGAAGTGCTCCGCAAGAAAAACGCCACCGTCAGCTTCCGCCAGATGGTACGCGAACTGGAAGCCACCCAGGAAACCGTGTGGAGCCCGATGATCCTCAACGGCGACGGCTTCGGCATGCTCGCCAACCACTCGCTGGTGATGGCCAACTATGTTTCGCGTGCCAACGCAGCGTTGATTGATTTGCGCAAGCTGTTGGTGGAAGGCTGAGACTTCAGTGAACAGTTAACAGTGAATAGTGAACAGCGTCGCGGGCCTGGTCTTTCAGGGTCTTCAACGCAAGAGGCCGCGCTCAAAGGTTGGGCGCGGCCTCTTGCGTTGAAAAACAGTAAAACGTTGCTCGCGCAACTGTTCACTATTCACTGTTAACTGTTAACTGTTAACTGTTAACTGTTCACTGCCATTTTCTTCCCCTTAGGCTCAGGCAGCGTCTTGCGCCATTCCTCGATCAGGGCGCTGTTGTCATCGTCCCAGGGGTGGAAGCCGGGTTTCAGGTAGGAGAACCAGGCGGGGATGATGCTGCTGATCACGCCTTTGTAGCCGAAGCCTTTCCACAGACCTTTTGCCAGGGTCAGGGGCTTCTTGTGGACGTTGTCCCGTTTGAGCATTTGCCAGGTGAAGTAGCTTGAAAAGCCGATCAGGTAGGCAGTGCTGGAGAGGAACAGCCGTTGGCGTTCCAGGTAGTTGCCGTTGACGTCTTTGTACAGGTCGTAGGCCACCGCCTTGTGTTCGGTCTCTTCGATGGCGTGCCACACCCACAGGTTCCGTACTGCCGGGTCCATCTTGTTCATCAGGTCCGGGCGGCGAAGAATGGCGTCAGCCAGAATCGCGGTGAAATGCTCCAGGCCTGCGGTGGCGGCCAGTTGCTGGCGTTTGCTCATGTGCTTGCGGGCACCAGCTAACAGTTTGTTGGTAACGGCCAGGGCCTTGCCGACGATGTCGTCGTACTTGCCATCGGCAATCAGGTCATTGAAGGCCTGGTGCTCCAGTGAATGCATGGCCTCCTGGCCGATAAAACCGGAAATGTCCTTCTGGCGATCCTTGTCATCGACCTGGTCACGCAGGGCACGAACCGAATCCACAAAGAAACGTTCACCGTCAGGAAACGTCAGCGACAGGATGTTCAGCAGGTGTGTCAGTACCGGGTCGTTATCGAACCAGTAATCATCGTGCTGTAGGCCTTCAAAAGAGAACCCCATGCGACGAGGGGTAATCGGGACCGAAGGGTGGGTGTGTTTTTTCACCAGAGACAAATTCATTTTACACTCCGGGCAATATGCCGTTGATGACATCGCTCAATGGCAACTACTATGCGATGTCATGCAGTTAATGGTCTTGTCGCGGAGGGCCAACAAATGGTGAGTTCGGGCCGTCCTTGGGGAAATGCCGGTGTTCCTGGCATTTATGTGGTGTTGCTCTATGACCTGTTGGTCTCGCTGGACCTTGATGCCCCCGCCTTGCTGGCGGGGTTGGGGGTCAGCCGGGATGAGTTGCTGGCGGTAGACCGGCGGGTATCCATGTCGCTGGCCCAGACGGTGGCGGAGCGTGGCGTGGAAATGGTGGGGGAGCGCGGTCTGGGGTTTCGCTATGCCCGGGCCATGAGTATTACCCTGCATGGGCCTGTGGGCCTGTTGGCGCTGTCCAGCGCCAGCGCCCAGGATGCACTGGATGCCGCCTGCCGTTTTCTCGGCTTGCGGGCCCCTTTTCTGGAAATTCATCAGGCCCGAAAAGGGGACTTTGCCCACCTGCAATTGCGCAGTACCCGCTCGTTGGGGATTGCTCATGACTTCATTATTGAGGCCATGCTGGTTGGGCTCGTGTTTATGGTCGAGCAGCTGCTGGAGACCTTGCCGGAGGGGACACTGATCCATCGGCAAGGTGCTGCCCCGGAGTGGCTGTCTGCGTTGAAAAAGGACGTGGGCGTGCCGGTGTTATTCGAGCAGTCCAGCGATGCCCTGATTTTCCCGTTGTCAGCGTTGGCGGCGCGGCCGCGGTTGGCTGACCCTCAAGTGGCTGCCATTGCCCGAGAGCAGTGTGAGATGCAATTTCGTCAATGGCGCACAGAAGAGGAAGGGGTGACCGCAGAGCGGATTCGCACCGCCTTGCAGGACCACCCGGCACCGCTGCCCTCACTGGAAGCCATGGCCGACCGGTTGGCGGTCTCTGCCCGAACCCTGAAACGGCATTTGCAGCAGGCCGGGCTCAGCTATCGTCAGTTGCAGGATGAAGAGCGTTATCGGCAGGCGCAACGGTTGCTGGAAAAGCCTGATCTCAGTATCAGTGAGGTGGCTTACACGCTGGGTTACAGCGATGTGGCCAACTTCTCCAAGGCGTTCAAGCGCTGGAGTGGGGTGACCCCGAAGGGGTATCGGGAACAGCGTTGAGCGGTTATCAGCTGTGAGCTACAGCTTGATTGGAAGGGCAGCCCCAGAATAGTTCCTGGGTTTTAAGAAGAACGGGAATGCCTTACAGATCGTTGAGTTCGGCGAACTCAAATAACCTATGGCCCAGTAGGAGCTATGCTTGCATGGCGACCCGAGCCCAGGCGAGGTATAGATTCCAGAGCGAATGTAATAAAGGGCCTCGCTGTCGCTCGATTCGCCATGCAAGCATAGCTCCCACAGACAGGGCATTTGAGCTCCGTTTGCGCCATGGGGGAATGTTGAACCCCTTGTAGGAACCGGAGTGCAACGGAGGTAACAGCTGCAGGCTGGCCCGAAGGGTGAGCGAAGCGAATAAAGCCAACTTGTTGGCCGAAGGGCAGTCAGGTTGGTGCCGCCTCTGCAGAGTGACCCATGCTCAGTTCGGCCAACAAGCTGGCCCTCGCGGTTTTGTCGTTGGCATGTTGCGTGATGCATGCAGCGTGTTGCAGCCGTAGAGCGGCCAATAAAAAACCGCACCCAGGGGTGCGGTTTTTTATTGGCTGGCAGCGCGGGGCGAGGTATTCGATTTCGGTATGACCTGGACCCGCGTTGCAGCTTGTAGCTTGTATCTGCCTTTCGCTTACTTGCTGCTTTCGTAAGCTTCAACAGACTTCAGGATCTCGGCCTTGGCGGCGTCAACGCCGTCCCAGCCGTCAACTTTCACCCATTTGCCTGCTTCGAGATCCTTGTAGTTCTCGAAGAAGTGCTTGATCTGTGCCAGCAGCAGCTCGGGCAGATCGTTGATGTCTTTCACGTTGTCGTACAGCTTGGTCAGCTTGGTGTGCGGTACGGCAACCAGCTTGGCATCTTTACCGGCTTCGTCGGTCATGTTCAGGATGCCAACCGGGCGGCAGCGGATTACGGAACCGGGAACCACCGGGTAAGGGGTGACAACCAGCACGTCCAGCGGGTCACCATCTTCGGACAGGGTGTTGGGGATGTAGCCGTAGTTGGCCGGGTAGAACATGGGAGTTGCCATGAAACGGTCGACGAATACGGCGTTGCTGTCTTTATCGATCTCGTACTTGATCGGGTCAGCGTTGGCCGGGATCTCGATGGCCACGTAAATGTCTTCCGGAATCTCTTTACCGGCGGGAACCTTAGCAAAATCCATGGTCTGTCCTTCTCAACAGGGTTGGTGGTGGGCGCGGATTATAGCAACGGCGAGGCCTCGCGGCTAATGGCCGAAGGTCGTAGCGGGGGAAAGAATGGGAATATGCTTATTCCGGTGCCGTCAAAGGGCACCGGGGTAAGAAAAACGGCTTATTTGCTGGCTTGCCAGCCCGGGAAATCGCCTTCCAGGAGTTTTACATGCTTGAACCCGGCGTTTTCCAGTGTGGTAGCGGCCGCACTGGCGCGACGACCGGACTGGCAGTACAGCACGATCTCTTCCTTCTTGTACTTCTCAAGCATGTCCAGGTGGTGTTCAACATTCTTTGCCGGTACCAGAATGGCACCAGGAATGTGCCCGGCAAGATATTCGTCCTCATCGCGAACGTCGATGATGATTGGGGTTTTACCCGCTTGCATGGCTTGTTTCAGCTCACTGATGCTAATGCTGTCTGCCGCCCACAGGGGCGAAGCAAGTAGCGAGCAGGTGATAACAAGGATCTGGATCAGTGACTTCATAGTTGTGACTCCTGTCGAAGGCTTTCCCATTCCTGCAGTTCCTCCCAGAGTTTGTCGGCGTCGCGAACCATGCTGGCGATGGACGGTTTGGCGGCCGGATTGGAGAAACTGGCGGCCAACGCGCGGCTGGCACACTCATAAACAAACTCTTTTCGCTGCATTTCGGCAAGGGTCTTGTTCACGGTCTGATCCTGATTTTTCTTTTCTTTGACATTAGCACCGACAAACCGGGGGCGATACCCCAGTGGACAGGATGTACACCAGTGACATTTGAGCTGTAACCCGCACAATACTCACAGACAGTTTTTCTCTGGAGCCAACGACCCATGTCCATACATGAAATTCGCCACCCCCTCGTTAAACACAAGCTGGGTTTGCTCCGTCAGCAGAGCCTGAGCACGCGCAGTTTTCGCCAGCTTACGGCTGAAGTGGGCAGCCTGCTGACCTATGAAGCGACCAGCGATCTCGAGCTGGAAGACTACAATGTGGAAACCTGGATGGGGCCGGCGCCAGCCCAGCGCATCAAGGGAAAGAAGGTCACGGTAGTGCCGATTCTGCGTGCCGGCATTGGCATGCTCGATGGGGTACTGGAATTGATTCCCAGTGCCAAGGTCAGTGTGGTGGGGGTGTATCGGGATGAGGAAACCCTGGAACCGGTGGCGTATTTCGAGAAGCTCGCCCATGACATTGATGAGCGGCTGGCACTGGTGATCGACCCGATGCTGGCGACCGGCGGTTCTCTGGTGGCGTGCATCGACATGCTCAAGAAAGCCGGTTGCAAACAGATTCGTGCGTTGGTGCTGGTGGCTGCGCCAGAAGGTATCGAGAAGGTCACGGCGGCCCACCCGGATGTGGATATCTATACCGCGTCGGTGGATCAGGGACTGAATGACGCGGGCTATATCGTGCCTGGGCTTGGTGATGCAGGTGACAAGATCTTTGGCACGCGGTAGGACGTGAACGGGAGAAAGGCATGAGCCAGGCAGGCGGTTTCTGGAACTGGAAAATCATACTGATCGGAGCGCAGATGCTGTTTGTGGCGTTTGGCGCAATGGTGCTGATGCCGCTGCTGACCGGACTCGATCCCAGCGTGGCGCTGTTCACCGCAGGCTTGGGGACGCTGCTGTTCCAGTGGATTACCCGGCGTTCCATTCCGGTGTTTCTGGCTTCTTCGTTTGTGTTTGTCGCGCCAATCTCCCATGGGGTAGAGCAGTGGGGCGTACCGGCAACCATGGGCGCGCTACTGTGTACGGCGGTGGTGTATGTGATTCTCGGGGCACTGGTGAAGTGGCGAGGCCCGGGTTTTCTGCACAAGCTGATGCCCCCGGTCGTCACGGGGCCAATCATCATGGTGATTGGCCTGAGCCTGGCGCCCACCGCCGTGAATTTCGCTATGGGCTTGTCCGGGAATGGCGAGACAGCGTTGTTTCCCTACGGTGAAGCATTGCTGGTGGCCATGATCTCCCTGCTTACCACGATGCTGGTGGCCACGCTGGGGCACGGGTTGTTCCGGCTGCTGCCTATTCTGTGCGGTGTGCTGACCGGTTATCTGACCGCCCTGTTCATGGGAATGGTGGATTTCTCCGCGGTGGGTCAGGCCAGCTGGCTGGCGGTGCCCACCTTTATTGCTCCCACGTTCTACTGGCCGGCGATTCTGTTCATGGTGCCGGTGGCGCTTGCCCCGGCCATTGAGCATGTGGGGGATGTGTTGGCAATCAGCAATGTCACCGGCAAGGACTATATTCGCAAGCCCGGTTTGCACCGCACCCTCACAGGGGACGGTGTCGCCAGCATGGCGGCGGCACTGTTTGGTGGGCCACCTAATACGACTTATTCCGAAGTGACGGGTGCAGTGATGCTGACCCGGGTGTTTAATCCGGTGGTGATGACCTGGACAGCGATCTTTGCCATTACTCTGGCCTTTATCGGCAAGTTCGGTTTGTTGTTGCAGAGCATTCCTACACCGGTGATGGGGGGCATCCTGATTCTGATGTTCGGCTCCATCGCCAGCGTGGGCATGAATACCCTGATCAAGGCGCAGGTCGATCTGCACGCTCAGCGCAATCTGGTGATCGTGGCGGTGACCCTGATCTTTGGAATTGGCGGTATGGTCATGGGTAATGGTGACTTTACCCTGCAGGGGATCAGCCTGTGTGGTCTGGTGGCGGTGGTGCTCAACCAGGTTTTGCCGGCGGCGCCGCAAATTGCCGACGATCTCCATGAGGAGCAAGCCTACGTGGAAGACCTGCTGGATCATGCCCGTGGCAAGAAAGAGCAGCCTTGATATTGCGCTGCCCTGCCGGTGGAGGGCGGTGCCCAGCCTACGGTTGCGCCAGCATCAGTTGCCAGGAGACGCCGAAACGGTCCTGCACCCAGCCGAATAACGGATTGAAGCCGTAGTCATCCAGTGGCATCAGCGCCTTGCCGCCTTCTGTCAGGGCAGCAAAGGTCTGCTTCACCTGCCTCTCTGTCTCCAGTGTCAGGCACAGGGAGGTGGAGGGGGTGAAATCAAAATCATGGGGAACCGGGCTGTCGATGCAGTGCACGGTTGCGTTGCCGATAGTAAACATCGCTTCCTGCACGCAGCCTTCCTTGCCGGGGCCGTCCGGTCCGTACCGTACCTTGCGACGCAGGGAAAAGCCCTCGATCACTTCGGCATAAAGCGCAAGGGCATCGTTGGCCTGTCCCTGGAACATCAGTTGTATCGTCAGTGCTGTGCTCATCCTATGCCAATACCTTGCGATAGTGCGCTTCCAGTGCCGTATGGCGTGGCCAGAAAGCACTGCGGGCCTGGCCGTTCAGCTCTTCAATGAGAATGCCAAGGTGGGTGTGCCAGCCGCTGGCCACGCTGGTGCGGGTATCCAGATCACCGGGCAGCTTGCGATGGGTCAGCAACAGATGGACCTGGTCCCCGTCTTCGCTGAGCTCGAAGGTGACTTCGCCCTCGTTCTCCCCCCAGGTATGAGCCAGCACATGGGGTGGCTCGAAGCGGGTGATGGTGCCGGTCAGGGTGGCGCCGTTTTCCAGATGTCGGTATTTCTCTGGAGCGGGTTGTTTGTGTCCGGACAGGTTCTGGTGGTGGAAATGGATTTCCACCGCGCCGCCAACACACTGCCCCAGCGTGCCGCCCCCCAGCCAGCGGGCTCGTTTGTCCGGATCCGTCAGATAGGCCCAGACGCGTTCGATGGGGCCGGGCAGAGTGCGCTCAACCGTGAGTGTGGTGGCGCTTTTAAATTGTACGTCCGTTTCCATGATGAACCTCCTGTCAGTCTCCATCCCTGAGTGCCTGTTCCAGCGCATCCAGGCTGTGATTCCAGAACGCCCGGTAGCGTTGCAGCCACGCCTCTGCCTCGGCCAGGGGATCGGCATTGAGTCGGCAGTGGTGTGTGCGGCCTTGCACCTCGCGCATGACCAGCCCGGCTTTCTCAAGCGCCCTGACATGCTTGGAGGCACCCGCCAGCGACATCGCATGCGGGGCCGCCAGCTCGCCGATGCTGCAGGGGCCTTGTTCAAGCTGTTGCAGCATGGCTCGACGGGTTGGATCGGCGAGAGCGGCAAAAACAGAGCTGAGATGTTGATCGTTATATTTAACCATAAGGTTTAATTTATGGCTGGCGGCGAAGACATTCAACCATATTGTTTAATAATGTCCGGTGAACCGACAGACGGTCAGACCCGCCCGAGGTTCCAGCAGCCTTGGCGGTAAAGATAACGCCGTGCATTCGTATTGATGAAAGGCTGTGGATGGGGCACCTTTAGGGAACCTCAGATCATGCAGGGTTTGTTCAGAGGCCGGATCGGCACAGGATAAACCGGTTGATCAGTGGAATCAGGGAGGTGCCTGGATGGCTCATCACAGTATCGTAATCCTATTGCAGAGGTCGGCTTTCATGGCGTTGTTATTGCCTTCGCAAGTGTTGGCATCGCCGCAATGTGCAGACGCGGTGGGTTGCGAACGCAAGTTCTGTGAAATGGAAAGGCAGATCGATGAGGCAGAAAAACAGGGTAACCGCCGTCAGGCTGCGGGGCTGGAAACCGCGTTGGCTGAGGCCAGAAAATCGTGCACGGATACGAGCCTCTATCAGGACATGGCAAGAGGATATCGATGCATCAGAATCGGATCTCGCTGAATACCGGGAAGATCTTGAGCAAGCCCGCCGGGAAGGTGATACACGAAAAGTCGCCAAATACTTGCAGAAAATAGAAGAAGAAAAAGCGGAACTGGAAGCCTTGAAGCGCGAGCAGGCGGACGCAATGCACCCAAAAGAGGGTGGGGGCATGGTGGCACCATGAGAATCAAGCGGATCATGTCGAATACCACCACGCAGGACCCGGAAAAGGCCAGGGCTTTCTACGGCGACATTCTGGGGCTGGATCTGTTGATGGACCATGGCTGGTTCCAGACCTTTGGCGGTGACGAGATGATGCGTGTTCAGATTAGTTTTGGTTCCGAAGGCGGGGCTGGCACCCCGGTGCCGGATCTTTCCATTGAGGTTGATGATCTTGAGGAGGCGCTGGGGCGGTTTAAACAGGCAGGCGTTCCCATCGAATATGGGCCGGTCGTGGAATCTTGGGGAGTGCAGCGCTTTTATGTGCGAGACCCGTTCGGCAAACTCCTTAACATTCTTCAGCACATCTGATCCTGCATTCCGGCAACGTATCACGCCTTTTGCGCCCGGTTGCGCTACAATCGCATGCTGTTTCCGACGCAAGCTCCGGGCCCGACAGCAGACAAACCCAGCATGACTCTTTCTTCCCCCATCGGCATTTTCGATTCTGGTATTGGTGGCCTGTCCGTTGCCCGTGCGGTACGTGAGCGCTTGCCGGGTGAGTCGATCTTGTATGTGGCCGATTCCTGCCATGCTCCCTATGGAGACAAGTCCGATACCTTTATTCGTGAACGTATGCATGTGATCACGGATTTCCTGCTTGCCCAGGGCGCCAAGGCCGTTGTGGTGGCTTGCAATACGGCTACCACCGCGGCCATCGCCCAGTTACGTGCGAGTTTTTCGGTGCCGATTATCGGCGTGGAGCCGGGGGTCAAACCTGCTGTCGAGGCGACCCGCAGCGGCGTGGTGGGGGTGCTGGCGACCCCGCGCACCCTGCAAACCCATTCCTTTGAATCGCTGGCGGCGCGTTTCAGTCGTGATGTGACCTTGTTGGTGCAACCGTGCCCGCATCTGGTTCGCCAGATCGAGGTGCTGGATTTCGACGGGGATGAGACCAGGGCGTTGCTGCGTGAGTACCTGGCGCCGTTATTGTCCGAAGGGGCCGATACGATTGTGTTGGGGTGTACCCACTACAACTATCTCGCCGAGCAGATTGCGGCTGTCGCTGGGAGAGATATCACGATTATCAGCACTGAGGTCGCAGTGGCCCGAGAGGTTGGCCGGCGGCTTGGTATGGCTTCCTTGCTGGCTGCCGGTGAAAACGGCGGTCAGGGCAAATTTTTCACCAGCGGCGATACCGGGTTGTTCCGACGTCAGCTGGATTGCCTCTGGGGAGAGGGTGCAGTGATGGACCTTTTCGAAGAATAAATCGGTTCCCTGTCGAAATCCCGTTTCTGGATTCGATTACTGGGTGATGGCAAAAGCCGTTTTGCCCACGTCACTCTCAGGAGAGCCAAGATGTCCCGTATGCTTTTTGTCAATTTACCGGTGGCAGATCTACCCGCCTCAATGGCGTTCTATGCTGCGCTGGGGTTTGAAAATAATCCGCAATTTACCGATGAGACTGCCGCGTGCATGGTCTGGAGCGAAGCGATTTATGTGATGCTGCTGACGCACGAAAAATGGCGGACTTTTACTGACAGGCCGATTCCTCCCTCTCATTCCAGTGAAGTGATGCTGGCGCTGTCTCATGATAGCCGTGACATTGTGGATGCAGTAAATGAGGCGGCGGCACGGCATGGCGGCAGTGCGGATATCAATCCCCGGCAGGATCTGGGTTTCATGTATAGCCGCAGCCTGGCAGATCTGGATGGACATGTCTGGGAAATGATGTGGATGGATATGTCCGCCATGGATAACGGCTAATCATAGAACAATAAAAAGGTTCATCGCGGATTAACCGGAATCGTCCACTGAAAAGACCATTCCGCAGGAACGTCGGTTATCGCGCCGCCACCGAGCGTAGCGATGGAACGCCCGCAGGGCGGCCCGAAGGGTGAGCGGAGCAAATAACCGACGCTCCTACGGGCAGGCCTCGGCAGCAGCATCTTCCCGCTAATCCGCGATGAACCTTTTTTGCCGCTTTAAGGTCGCTAGACGCTTCACTCAACAGGCCAACCCAAACGTAGGGCGGAAATCGGCGCCAGCCGATCTCCGCCGTGCCGCCGCACGCGACAAGGTTACACACCACCCTCATCATCCTGTCGGAGATGGGCTCACGCCCATTTCCGACCCACGACGGCAGAGTCACCCACGACGAATTTGCCACGCAAGGCTATCTGTAGGAGCGTCGCTGGCGGCGCGATTCCAGACCAGGATCAAAAGCCTTTTCACCACAGAGGGCACAGGGGGCACTGAGGAAAGACGGTTTTTCTCTGTGGATCCTGTGTTAAATCAGTCTTTAACGACGTGGGCTATCGCGCCGCCACCGAGCGTAGCGATGGAACGCCCGCAGGGCGGTCCGAAGGGTGAGCGGAGCGAATAACCGACGCGCCTACGGCAAGGGACGGAGAGATTCAATCGGGCAGCCACGATGAACCATAAAAAAGCCCCGCAATGCGGGGCTTTTCATGATCACGTCTGTATCAGATCTCGAAGACGTCGTTCAGCTTCTTTGTCACCGGTGCCAGCTTGAGCTTGGCGAACTGGGGCAGGCCATTCTTGTAAGGGGGGTAGGATTCGCCACCGATCAGCGGTGCAAGGTACTCGCGCGCCGACGGGGTGATGCCGAAGCCGTCTTTGCTGATGAACTTGCGCGGCATGGGCTTTTCCACGTTGGCGACTTTTTTCAGCGGGGCCTCACCGATGGTCCAGCTGTATTTCTTGGTCTTCTTGCGTTCGATAGTGGGCATCACCGCGTTCTTGCCGGCGACAGCAAATTCCACCGCAGCACGGCCGACTGCGTAGGCTTGCTCCATGTCGGTGGCTGAACCGATATGGCGGGCCGCCCGCTGCAGGTAGTCACTCACCGCCCAGTGGTATTTATAACCCAGTTCTGCTTTCACCATCTGCGCAATCACCGGTGCGACGCCACCCAGTTGTTTGTGGCCGAAGGCGTCGGTGGTGCCAGCGTCAGCCAGGAAGGTGCCGTCTTCATAACGGGCACCTTCGGAGACCACGATGACGCAGTAGCCCACTTTTTCAACGGTGGCCTGTACCTTCTTCATGAAGGCTGCCTTGTCGAAGGCGATTTCGGGGAACAGGATCAGATGCGGAGCATCGTCGTTCTCTTCCTTGGCCAGGCCCGCGGCGGCGGCGATCCAGCCTGCGTGACGGCCCATCACTTCCATGACGAACACCTTGGTGGAGGTGGCGCACATGCTGGCCACGTCCAAGGCGGCTTCACGGCAGCTCACGGCGGTGTATTTGGCGACGGAGCCAAAGCCCGGAGACACGTCGGTGAAAGGCAGGTCGTTGTCCACGGTCTTGGGTACGTGGATGGCCTGGATCGGGTAGCCCATTTTTTCTGACAGCTGGGAGACCTTCAGGCAGGTGTCAGCGGAATCGCCGCCACCGTTGTAAAAGAAATAGCCGATATTGTGCGCCTTGAAGACCTCGATCAGTCGCTCGTATTCGCGCTGGGAGGTTTTCAGGTCTTTCAGTTTGTAGCGACAGGAGCCGAAGGCACCACCGGGGGTGTACTTGAGCGCGTCGATGGCGCTTTTGCTTTCTTTGCTGGTGTCGATCAGTTCTTCGGTGAGGGCACCGATAATGCCGTTGCGGCCGGCGTAAACCTTGCCGATGACATCCTTGTTCTCACGGGCGGCTTCGATCACGCCGGCAGCGGAAGCATTGATGACGGCGGTAACACCGCCAGACTGAGCGTAGAAAGCGTTTTTACGCGCCATGTGACAGACCCCTTGGTTCGATTTGTGGGCATTCTAGCGAAGGCAGGGCGGAAACACACCCGATGTTGTCGGACGAAGCAGCTTCGAGCCATGAGCTACGAGCTACGAGACGCGGGATAGCAAGCCATCAATGTGATTCGCTGTGCCCGCGAGCATAGGGCACGGAAGGATCTGCACCTTGCGCTTTTAGCTTTTTCTGATAGCTCGTCGCTCATAGCTGGTAGCTGTTTTTCCCCCGCTCTGGAAGAATAGCGCCCCATGAATGCACTCATTACCTTGTTCTGGCGGTTAGCCATCTTTCGGGCCAGCCCGGAACACACACCCTATTCCCAGTCTGTGTTTGCGCTGGTGCTGTTGCTGTGGTCCGGCCTGCAGTTACTGGTCGGTCTGTTGCAGCAGGGCTTGCCTGCGTCATTGCTGCTGGGCAGCCAGTGGATTGCGCTGACCGTATTGCTGGGTGGCACCTTCATCATGCTGGCCTTCAAGGGGCTCGGTGGGCGCTGGCTGCAGACGGCGACCTCCCTGGTGGGGGTGGATGTGGTGTTGTCGCTGGCCAATCTGCCGTTGTTGCTCAGTGGCTGGTTGTTCGGACCCGGCGCTGACTGGGTGCAGGTGTTTATTCTGCTGCTGGTGAGCTGGCAATTGGCCGCCCAGGCATTCATTTTTCATCGTGCCTTGAATGTGGGGCCCTTCCTGGGGTTGGGCATTGCCATGGCCTTGCTGGTGGCCAGCTATGGCAGCGTGGCGGTGCTGTTACCTGCGGTAATGGCCCCGGCTGGTTGAAAAGCAGCTGCGAGCTATGAGCTATCAGCTGTGAGAAAAAGCTAAAGACCACAGGCGCCTTTTTTTACCCGCGCGGGCACGGCTTATCAGGTTGATGGCTGACTCTGTTCGCGTCTCATAGCTCATAGCTCACCGCTGTCCTCAATACCGCGTCAGCAGCTGGATCACCATGGCGGCAGCAGCGGTGCGATTCTCCACGCCCAGCTTGCGAAAGATCTGTTCCAGATGCTTGTTTACCGTACGAGGACTCAGTTCCAGGATCTGGGCAATTTCCCGGTTGGTTTTGCCGTGGGCGATCCAGGCCAGCACCTGGGCTTCGCGTTGCGTCACGTGCAAGGCGGTTTTCAGCATCTCCAGTTCGGCATCACTGTCATGGTGCAGTAAACGGAAAAGGTGTTCGTGGTTTTCGGCCTGGCCGAGATAACGCACCTGCAGGTTGCCCGGTAGCTGGTTGAGCTGTTGTCCGCGTTCCGGTTGGTGGCTCATCCACCGTTGAATCGCCTCGGCCAGCTGTTCGCGGGGAACGCCGGTCTTGTCCAGCAGCTGTTCCACTTGTGGTGTTGCCCAGCGCCATTCGCCTGCCGGGGTGGTAGAGAAGCTGGTCTGGCCCAGGCGGTCCAATGTGGTGTGGGCGCTTTGGGTCATGCGGGCGTTGTTCAGGTGGACGCGGATCCGGGCAATCAATTCGTCGGGGCGCACCGGTTTGGTCACGTAGTCGACGCCACCGGCTTCCAGGCCGCGAACCACATCTTCGCTTTCGGTCAGCCCGGTCATGAAAATCACCGGGACGGATGACAGGGAAGGGTGCTGTTTCAGCCGGCGGCAGGTTTCGAAACCGTCCAGGTTCGGCATGATGGCATCCATCAGGATCAGGTCCGGTGTCATCTTCTCGGCGATGCCCAGGGCCTGCTGGCCCTCCAGTGCGACCAGGGCGGTCAGCCCCGCCTGATCCAGTGCGTGATGAATCATGCCAAGGGAATCAGGGGAGTCGTCGACGACCAGAATCAGGTCTTTGCGTTGTTGGGCGGCGTTCATGCGGCAGTCTCCAGCAGGCGGATCACCGCCTGAAAATCAAACAGGGTCAATCGGGAATCCAGATCGCCGGCCAGGGCGGTGGGCAGTTGTCCCTTGGCTTTGGCTTCGTCCAGGCGCTCGCGAAGGGCGCTGAGGTGGCCAATCTCGGCCAGTGCCAGTAGCTCATCGCGTAGTGTCTGGTCGAGCAGGATCACCGGTTCTTCGGTAACAGGAATGCGCTTCTGCGGGGCGCTGTTTTGGTGTAGCCAGGTCAGGCCCAGTTGCCGGGCCAGGCAATCCACCAGCGCGTTCAACTTGAACGGCTTGGTGAGGTAATCATTGTGCAGCCCTTCCGGGATGTCTGGCTGGTTTTCGCGGGCGTTGCCCGACAGCATCACGATGGGCCCGCGGTAGCCCTGGCGGCGAATATGCTGGGCGGTTTCCCAGCCGCTCATGCCCGGCATGGAGATATCCATCAGGATCAGATCCGGGTTGATATGTCGCGCCAGTTGCATGCCGGTTTCCCCGTCCGGTGCTTCATTGAGCACAAAGCCCAGTGGCGTCAGCAGATCGCTGATCAGGCCGCGGTGAGAAGGGTCGTCATCGATAATCAGCAGGCTCTTTCGCTCACCGGTATAGCCGATCACTGGGCTGCGCTCCTGGTGGACGGGATCCGGGCCATTGAGGCGTGACAGCATCACCGACAAACGGAATTCACTGCCTTGCCCGGGCGTGCTGCTGACCTGAATGTCGCCGCCCATGATATCGGCCAGTAGTTTGGTGATCGTCAGTCCCAGGCCGGTGCCGTGAACACTGGGTATACCGGGCTTTCGCACGCGCTCGAAGGGGCGGAAAATCCGCTGCAAGTCTTCCTCGTCGATGCCCACGCCGGTATCGGCAATGGAGAACTCGGCCACCTGGTTGCGATAGCGGAAGGTCAGGGTGACCTGTCCCTCGCGGGTAAACTTGATGGCATTGGAAAGCAGATTGATAAGAATCTGCCGTAGCCGTTTTTCATCGGTGGTAACCCAGCCGGGGATCGGGGTCTTGCTGCGGAATTCGAAGCCGATACCTTTTTCGGCCGCCTGTAACTGGAACATGGTGACCAGCTCGTCGATCAGTTCCGGGACGCAAACCTGATTGCGATACAGTTCCAGCCGACCGGCTTCAATCTTGGAAATTTCCAGCAAGCCTTCGATCAGATCTGACAGGTGCTCGGTACTGCGACGAATAGCGCCGATGGCATCGCGGCGGTTGTCCGGGATGGTGGGGTCCTGTTCCAGCAATTGTGCGTAACCGAAGGCTGCATTCAATGGCGAGCGCAGCTCATGGCTGAGACCGGTGAGATAGCGGCTCTTGGCCTGGTTGGCGGCCTCAGCAAGCTCTTTGGCTTTTTGCAGCTCCCGGTCAGTCTTTTCGTGGGCCTTGATTTCTTCCATCAGCATGCGTGTTTGTCGGCGGCTTTCCTCCTGGGCCACCACCCGGCTTTCGTGGGCCAGCACGAACAGCCAGGCCACCACGCCGCTGATGATGATGAGAATGGCAAACACCTTGATCAGCGTGTCAGCCATCAGCGCTTGAACGTGGGGATCGCTGACCGGAATCTGGTAATACACCAGTGCCAGCAGGCCGCTCATGATCAGTGTGATGGCAACCAGCAGACCGAGGAAGTGGCCCATGCGTGACCGCAGTGGTCGAATCATGGTGTCCGGTAACAGGCCGCCGAGCCATTCCATCATTTGTTCGGAAAAACGTGCGTTGGTTTTGCAGCTGTCGTTGCAGCGGGCATCCAGCGAACAGCACAGGGAGCAGATCGGCCCGTTATAGGCCGGACAGAAGGCCATGTCTTCACGATCAAAGGTGTGCTCGCAGATACAGCAGGCGTGGCCCTCCAGCTCCCGGGTGGAATCCGGGGTGCGGGCAATGTAATAGCGGCTGCGGGTAAGGAGCGCCAGCAGGGGGGTGGTAACGAAGGTGCTGGCCAGGGCAATGAAGGAGGCAAGAGCCTCCGGTGTGGCGCCCCACAGGCCGGTCTTGGCGGTCAGGCCGATCCCGGTGGCAATGAGCATGGAGCCAAAACCCACCGGGTTGAGGTCATAGAGGTAGGCCCGTTTGAATTCGATGTGTTTGGGGCTGAGCCCCAGCGGCTTGTTGATGACCAGATCCGCGACCAGCGCTCCCATCCAGCCCACGGCCACCAGCGCATAACTGCCAAGGATGGATTCAAAGGCTCGATAGATACCGATTTCCATCAGCACCAGGGCAATCACGACATTGAAGACCAGCCAGACCACCCGGCCCGGGTGACTGTGGGTTAGCCGCGAGAAAAAATTGGACCAGGCAATGGAGCCGGCGTAGGCATTGGTGACGTTGATCTTGAGCTGGGAAAGGATGACGAAAATTCCGGCCAGCGCCAGCAGAAAGGTGGGGTTGGTGGTCACATGACTGAAAGCCACCAGGTACATGTGCATGGGTTCCTGGGCTTGTTCCAGCGGCAGGCCATGGTAAAAGGCGAGCACGGCCAGAAAGGAGCCGGCCAATACCTTAAGGCCGCCAATCACCGTCCAGCCTGGCCCGCCGCACAGCAGCGCCAGCCACCAGCGCGCCCGGTTGCCCTTGCGCGATTCGGGCATGAAGCGAAGAAAATCCACCTGCTCGCCAATCTGGGCTACCAGTGAAAACAGCACCGTGGCGCCGGCCCCGAACATGATCAGGTTGAAATGGCCGCCATCGTTGTTCAGCCCTTCAAAGGCGGTCCAGCGCGGTAAGGTTGAGGGGTCCTGAAACAGAATGAACACGAACGGCAGCAGTTGCAGCAGTACCCAAAGGGGCTGGGTCCATAGCTGGAAGCGGGTGAGGGTGGTGATGCCATGGATGACCAGTGGAATCGCCACCAGAGAGCTGACCAGGTACCCGATCGTGAGGGGAATGCCAAACAGGATCTCCAGTGCCATGGCCATGATGGCCGCCTCCAGGGCAAAGAAGATAAAGGTGAACGAGGCGTAGATCAGTGAGGTGAGCGTGGAGCCCAGGTAGCCGAAGCCAGCGCCGCGAGTCAGCAGATCGATATCCACCCCGTAGCGGGCGGCGTAGTAACTCACCGGCAGGCCAAGCAAAAAGATCACCGCCATCACCGCCACGCAGGCCGCCATGGCGTTGATGAAGCCGTAGTTGAGCGTCATGGCGCCGCCAATGGCTTCCAGTGCCAGAAAGGTCACTGCGCCAATGGCGGTGCCGGCCACCCGGCCGGCAGACCAGCGCCGGGCGCCCTTGCCGGTAAAACGCAGGGCAAAGTCTTCCAGGGTCTGGTTTGCCACCCACTGGTTGTAGCTTCGGCGTACGCGAAATATGCGCTGTTCAATGGCCATAGGGGGACCCGGTTCGGCAGCGGAAATCCCTGTCGCGGACGCCGTGTACATGTGCAAGCAGGCCATCATGGCCTGCGCAGCCCCCGGAAAACGGGGCATCTGGCAATGCTCTGATTTGATGCATATTCCATGCCCGTTTATTTACTTCGCGCCTGAGCATAGGTGGCTTTGGGTGGCCCCGGTATGCGTCAAATGACGTACCTCGATGGCGCAATCTCCGAATGGGAGGCAGGGGGGCAGATTTCCATACTCGTTGGCGAGGGAAACGACGTGCTTCCCGTGACATTCGCTGATGAGGGGTACACCAATGAAATTGAGCAAAACCCGTTCTGCTAACCAACGGTCGTCCTGGACGCGCCGTCACCTGCTGGGGGGGCTGATGGCGTTACCTGCGCTGTTTGCCTTGTCCAATTCCGCACTGGCGGACGCTGCCAATACCACCGGGCTGGCGGTGACCGACGACACGGTGAAGGTAGGTATCCTGCACTCCATCACCGGCACCATGGCGATCAGTGAGACCGGTTCTGTGCAGGCCGAGAAGCTGGCCATCGAACAGATCAACGCCTCCGGGGGTGTACTCGGTCGCCAGATCGAATATATCCAGGAAGATGGCGCCAGTGACTGGCCTACCTTCGCTGAGAAATCCCGCAAGCTGCTGGTGAACGACAAGGTGGCCGCCGTGTTCGGTTGCTGGACTTCCGCTTCCCGTAAAGCGGTACTGCCGGTGTTCGAGCAATACAACGGCATGCTGTATTACCCGACGTTCTACGAAGGTCTGGAACAGTCACCCAACGTGATCTACACCGGTCAGGAGGCGACTCAGCAGATTCTGGCAAGCATCGACTGGCTGGCCAAAGAGAAGGGTGCCAAGACTTTCTACCTGCTCGGCTCTGACTATATCTGGCCGCGTACCTCCAACAAGATTGCCCGCAAGCACATCGACAAGCTGGGCCTGAAAGTGGTGGGTGAAGAGTACTACCCACTGGGTCACACCCAGTTCAACTCCGTGATCAACAAGATCAAGTTGAAGAAGCCTGATGTGATCTTTGCTTCTGTGGTGGGCGGTTCCAACGTGGCCTTCTACAAGCAGATGAAAGCCGCCGGTGTCGATCTCACCAAAGAGAAGCCGCTGCTGATGACCATCTCGGTAACCGAAGATGAAATCCTGGGTATTGGCGGTGAAAACGTGGAAGGTGCCTACGCCTCCATGAAGTACTTCCAGAGCCTGACCAACTCCAACAACGAAGCCTTCGTGAAAGCGTTCAAGGAACGCTGGGGCGATGACATCGTGATTGGTGACGTGACCCAGGCGGCTTACCTCGGCCCCTGGCTGTGGAAAGCTGCGGTGGAAAAAGCCGGCTCTTTCGATATCGAAAAAGTGCAGGCCGCTTCTCCCGGCATCGAGCTGACCACTGCGCCTGAAGGTTATGTGCGCATTCACGAGAACCATCACCTGTGGTCCAAGGCACGAATCGGCCAGGCCCAGACTGATGGTCAGTACAAAGTGATCTACGAAACTGAAGACCTGATGGAGCCGGATCCGTTCCCGGAAGGTTACCAGTAAGCACTTGCGTTAACCGGCGCCCAGGTTTGATCGGGCGTCGGCCTTTCCTTTCCTGACCTGTTTTTTTGTCTTGCCGCTTTACCTAATCACAGTACGCCAATCACTGTTCGGGAGTACCTGCCATGTTCGCTGACTACACCATGACGGAGTTGACCTCGATCTTCGCCATGCAGGGATTTGCCGGCCTGTCGCTGTTTTCCATCTTTGTGCTGATGGCGCTGGGGCTGGCCATTATTTTTGGGCAAATGGGCGTGATCAACATGGCCCATGGTGAGTTCATGATTCTGGGTGCCTACACCACGTATCTGACTGCCCAGGTGTTTGAAAGTGTTATGCCCGGTTTATACGGGGGTTATTTCTTTGTGGCCATGATATTGGCCTTTGTCGTCACCTTTGCACTGGGGGCATTGGTGGAATGGTTGATGATACGGCATCTCTATCATCGGCCGCTGGATACCTTGCTGGCCACCTGGGGCCTGAGTCTGATTCTTCAACAGACCTACCGCAGTGTGTTCGGCGCCCGTGAAGTGGGGGTCAGCCTGCCGGACTGGATGATGGGCTCCATTGCGGTCACGGATCTGGTGGAGATCCCCATCAACGGATTGTTTGTGATGGTGCTGTCGTTGCTGATCGCCTTCGCCGTTTACCTGCTGATGTTCCGTTCCGGTTGGGGCCGTCAGGTGCGGGCCGTGGTGCAGAACCGTCCCATGGCCGAAGCTGTGGGTATCGACAGTGGCCGGGTTGACCGGGTCACCTTCGCGCTGGGTTGCGGCATCGCCGGTGTGGCGGGTAGCGCCTTTACCATGATTGGTTCCACCGGCCCGACCTCTGGTCAGCTGTATATCGTCGATACCTTCCTGGTGGTGGTGTTCGGTGGCGCCCAGAGTCTGCTTGGCACCATTGCTTCTGCCTTCACCATTTCCCAGGCTCAGTCCACCATGGAGTTCTTCCTGAGTGGTTCCATGGCCAAGGTTCTGACCCTGCTGTTTGTGGTCGGCATTCTGATGCTGCGCCCGCAAGGTCTGTTCGCCCTGAAAGTGCGTCGCTAGGAGGCTGCCATGAAAGCAAATCTGTTCATCGAATGGTTGAAGTCCCGCGAGGGCATCTACTATGTGCTGCTGGCGCTGCTGCTGGTAGTGGTCTTCCCGCTGGCACTGGAGTCTTTCCGCCTCAACATGGTCGGCAAGTACCTGACCTATGCCTTCGCGGCCATGGGACTGGTGTTGTGCTGGGGCCGCAGTGGCATTCTCAGCCTGGGGCAGGGGATCTTCTTCGGCCTGGGCGGTTACTGCATGGCCATGTTCCTCAAGCTGGAAGCGTCCAGCCCGGAGAACACCGCCATTCAGTCCACCCCGGGGATTCCTGACTTCATGGACTGGAACCAGCTCACCGCGCTGCCGTGGTTCTGGGAACCCTTCCACAGCTTTTCTTTCACCCTGATTGCGGTGCTGGCGGTACCCGCCTTGCTGGCCTTCATCATTGCGGTGGCCATGTTCAAGCGCCGTGTGGGTGGCGTGTACTTCGCCATCATCACCCAGGCCATTGCCGCCATCCTGACCATTCTGATCATCGGTCAGCAGGGCTTCACTGGCGGGGTCAACGGGATTACCGATCTGCGTACCCTGATGGGCTGGGATATCCGCACGGATGAAGCCAAGACACTGCTCTACTTCGTGTGTGTGGGCATGCTGTTTGTCTGCCTGATCGTGGGTGCCTGGGTGATGCGCAGCAAGCTTGGCCGCATTCTGCTGGCCATGCGTGACCAGGAAGACCGGGTGCGATTCTCCGGTTATGACGTGGCGTCCTTCAAGATCTTTGTGTTCTGCCTGGCGGCCATGTTTGCCGGTGTCGGTGGCGCCATGTTCACCCTGCAGGTGGGTTTCATGTCTCCGTCGTTCGTGGGCATCGTGCCGTCCATCGAAATGGTGATCCTGTGCGCGGTGGGTGGCCGCAACTCCCTGCTGGGTGCCATCTACGGTGCACTGATTGTGAATGCCGCCAAGACCTTCTTCTCTGAGTCTTTCCCGGAACTGTGGCTGTACGGCCTGGGCGTGTTGTTTATCGCTGTGGTACTGGCCTTCCCGGATGGTCTTGCCGGTCTCTATCGCCGCTATGTGATGCCGCTGGAAAGCAAACTGCCGGCCATGCTGCGCCGTGGCAATGCTGAAGCACAAACCCTGCCTGTGGAGGAAGCCAAATGAGCCCGAGCAAACAAGATTTCATTCTTGCGGTAGAAGGGTTGACGGTGTCTTTCGATGGCTTCAAGGCCGTGAATGATCTGTCCCTGTACCTGGAGCCAAAGGAAATTCGCGTGATCATCGGCCCCAATGGGGCCGGCAAGACCACGGTGCTGGATCTGATCTGCGGCAAGACCAAGGCCACGGACGGCTCCATCAAGTTCCAGGGGAAAGAGCTGACCAAGATGAGCGAGCACAACATTGTTCGCGCCGGGGTCGGGCGCAAGTTCCAGAACCCGTCCATCTATGAAGATCTCACTGTGTTTGAAAACCTGGAAGTGTCCTATCCCGCCGGACGGTCGGTGATCGGCGCGCTGGCCTTCAAGCGAGATGCTGCGGTAATTGAAGCGGTGGAGGAAGTGGCAGAAACCATCTTCCTCACCGACATGTTGCATCAGGAAGCCGCTCTGCTTAGCCATGGCCAGAAGCAGTGGTTGGAGATCGGCATGCTGCTGATCCAGAAGCCGGATCTTTTGATGCTGGATGAGCCAGTGGCGGGCATGTCTGTGGCGGAGCGGAAAAAAACCGCCGAGCTGCTGCGGGTGATTACCGAGAACCACACCGTGCTGGTGATCGAGCACGACATGCAGTTTGTCGGTGATATTGCCGACCGGGTGACGGTGATGCATCAGGGCAAGGTGTTGTCCGAAGGCTCCATTGATCACGTCAAGCAGGATCCAAAAGTCATCGAAGTTTATCTGGGACACTGACGCTGAGGCGAGGTACTGACTATGTTGAATGTATCGAATCTGCAGGTGGCTTACGGCCAAAGCACCATCATCAGCGACATGAACCTGAACATCGCCGAGAACGAAATCGTGGCGGTGGTAGGGCGCAACGGCATGGGCAAGACCACGCTGATGAAATCCCTGATCGGAATGGAAAAAATGCGTGGTGGCACCGCGCAACTTGATGGCCAGGATCTGACCGGACTGAAAAGTTTTCAGCGCGTCAAAGCCGGGCTCGGTTTTGTGCCCCAGGGGCGAATGATCTTCCCGACCCTGACGGTGAAAGAAAACATTGAAACCGGGCTGGCGGCGGTGGGTGAAAAGAAAGTGCCGGAGGATCTGTATGAACTGTTTCCGGTACTGAAAGAAATGCAAAACCGTCGCGGCGGTAACCTGTCCGGCGGTCAGCAGCAACAGTTGGCCATTGCCCGGGCGCTGGCAACCCGGCCCAAGGTGCTGTTGCTGGATGAACCCACCGAAGGGATTCAGCCTTCCATCATCAAGGACATGGCGAAAACCCTGAAACGTATCCGTGACGAACGTGGCCTGTCCATTGTGGTGTCCGAGCAGGTGCTGAGTTTTGTGATGGATGTGGCCGACCGCATTCTGGTGATCGAGAAAGGCAAGATCGTTCACGAAGAAAGTGGCGACGACGTGAACCAGGAAAAGATTGCCGCGTATCTGGCGGTATAACCCCGCCCGTTTTTTGAACCCATTTTCCAGGAGAGAGTCATGCGACACGGGGATATTTCCAGCAGTAACGATACCGTTGGCGTAGCGGTAGTGAACTACAAGATGCCGCGTCTTCATAACAAGGCGGAGGTATTGGATAACGCCCGCAAGATTGCCGACATGATCAAGGGCATGAAGCAGGGCCTGCCGGGCATGGATCTGGTGGTGTTTCCCGAATACAGCACCATGGGCATCATGTATGACCCGGACGAAATGATGGAAACCGCTGCCACGGTACCCGGTGATGAAACGGCGATCTTTTCCGCGGCCTGCCGGGAAGCCAATACCTGGGGGGTGTTCTCCCTGACCGGGGAACGTCACGAGGAACACCCGCACAAGGCGCCTTACAACACCCTGGTGCTGATCAATAACGAAGGGGAAATCGTCCAGAAATACCGCAAATGTATTCCCTGGTGCCCCATTGAAGGGTGGTATCCGGGTGATACCACCTATGTGACGGAAGGGCCCAAGGGCCTGAAGATCAGCCTGATCATCTGCGACGACGGCAACTACCCGGAAATCTGGCGTGACTGTGCCATGAAAGGGGCCGAGTTGATCGTACGTTGTCAGGGCTATATGTACCCGGCCAAGGAACAGCAGGTAATGATGGCCAAATCCATGGCCTGGGCCAACAACTGTTATGTGGCAGTTGCGAATGCCACAGGCTTTGATGGTGTGTATTCCTACTTTGGTCACTCGGCCCTGATTGGTTTCGATGGCCGCACCCTGGGTGAATGCGGCGAAGAGGATATGGGCGTGCAGTATGCGCAGCTGTCCGTGAGCCAGATCCGTGATGCCCGCGCCAATGATCAATCGCAGAATCATTTGTTCAAGCTGCTGCACCGCGGCTACACCGGCATGCATGCGTCAGGTGATGGCGACAAGGGGGTGGCAGACTGCCCGTTTGATTTCTATCGCACCTGGGTGATGGATGCACAGAAGGCGCGGGAAAATGTGGAAGCCATGACCCGCAGCACGGTAGGTGTTGCCGAGTGTCCGGTGGGCGAACTGCCGGTGGATGGCAAAGAGAAAAGTGCGGGGGGCTGATGCCTTTCATCAATGACAAGCTGGAAGCTCACCAGGAGGAGGTGGCCCGGCAGCGCTGGGCTACCGGCTCTGGGCGCATGAACCGTTTCGTGTTCGAGCCTGCTGAGGTCATGGCCCATTTGCGCAAGCACATTGTGGGTCAGCCCCAGGTGTTGGACGCCATGGCAGACATGCTGCAGGTCATCAAGGCGGATATCGGTGCGGAAGACCGCCCCCTGTCAGTCCAGTTGTTTGTCGGCCCCACCGGGGTCGGCAAGACAGAAACCGTTCGCCTGTTGGCCCAGGCGATTCATGGCAGTGCCGATGCGCTCTGCCGTATCGATATGAGTACCCTTGCCCAGGAGCACTATGCGGCGTCACTGACCGGCGCACCGCCGGGTTATGTGGGCAGCAAGGAAGGCCAAAACCTGTTCGATGAAGAAGCGATTCGTGGCAGCTTCAGCAAGCCCGGGATTGTGTTATTCGACGAACTGGAGAAGGCCAGCCCTGAAGTGGTGCGCACGCTACTGAATGTGCTGGAGCGGGGGCGCTTGCGATTAACCGCCGGCAATCGGGACATCGATTTTCGTAACAGCCTGATCTTCATGACCAGTAATGCAGGGGCCAGTCAGATTGCGGCCTTGCATCCACGCCGCTGGTGGCAGCCAGACCGTAGCCGGCAGCGCATTCCGGACCTGGTGGATCAGGCCCTGCACCGCCAGTTTGATCCGGAATTCCTGAATCGTATCGACCGTATCCTCACCTTTAATACGCTTGACCGGGACCTGGTCAGTCAGCTGCTGGATATTGAGCTGGACAGGCTCAAGCGGCAGCTTGATCGGCGGAAAGTGGTTCTGAGCCTTGGCGACGGCGCCCGACGTCACCTCTGCCGCCCAACCGACACGCGCTTTGGTGCCCGCGAGATGGGCCGGCGCATCCGCAACGAACTCTCCCCACCACTGGCCAGAGTGATGGTGGATTACCCCCAGGCCGATACCTTTGAAGCCAGAATGGAGGGCGGTTCGCTGATCGTGATCCCGGTGTAGGGACGCAGGATGCCTGATGCAACATCCCGCGCTCCGGTGGCAGGGGCAGGTTTCACCACGAAAAGCGCACTTTCCCAGGAGCTGCCCCGTTCCTTCCTTTCCCCGTTGGCGCTTTGCTCGTAACGCGAAGACGTCCCCCCTGCGTCCTGCCAACGTATCCCTTCGCCTTGCAAGCAAGGCTCCAACAACAGAAGCGGGAGTGTTGGCGGTGGAGAGTGGCTGTGGAAGTGTGCAGGTGTTGATTTTTATTTTTTCCGTCCTGCGTTCTATCAATACGTCAAATGACGTACCCCAAGTGGGACATGGGCGAATGGTGGCCATGACAGGATTTGCCGATAGTGATTCCGGAACGACGGGATTGCCTTTTCTGGTTGGCAATCCCCGTGTCAAACCGGAGGAGAGCACACCATGGCTGAAACGATCATCAAGATTGACCTGAACCAATCCCCTTACGAGAACGAGAATATTCATAACCGCTGGCACCCGGACATCCCCATGGCAAAAATGGTGAAGCCCGGTGACGACTTTATTCTGGAATGCCACGACTGGACCGGCGGCCAGATCAAGAATGATGATTGCGCCGATGATGTGCGTGATGTGGATCTGACCCAGGTGCACTTCCTTACCGGCCCGGTCGGTGTAGAAGGCGCAGAGCCCGGCGATCTGTTGGTGGTGGATATTCTGGATATCGGCACCTTTGACGAGAGTCAGTGGGGTTTCAATGGTTTCTTCTCCAAGCAGAATGGCGGCGGTTTCCTGACGGAACACTTCCCGGAAGCGCAGAAATCCATCTGGGACTTCAACGGCATGTTCACCAAGTCCCGCCATATTCCCAACGTGGAATTCGCCGGCCTGATTCACCCGGGCCTGATCGGCTGTCTGCCGTCCAAGGAAATGCTCGACGAGTGGAACACCCGTGAGAAAGAACTCTACGACACCGAGCCCGATCGCGTGCCGGGGCTGGCCAACCTGCCCTACGCGGACACTGCCCACATGGGCAAGTTGAGCGGTGATGCCAAGGCCAAGGCTGCTGCAGAAGGTGCCCGTACCGTGCCGCCCCGCGAGCACGGCGGTAACTGTGACATCAAGGATCTGTCCCGTGGCTCCCAGGTGTACTTCCCGGTCTACGTGAAAGACGCCGGTCTGTCCGTGGGGGATCTGCACTTCAGTCAGGGCGATGGTGAAATTACGTTCTGCGGCGCTATCGAAATGGCCGGCTGGATTCACCTGCGCGTCAACATCATCAAGGGCGGCATGGAGAAGTACGGCATCAAGAACCCGATCTTCAAGCCCAGCCCCATGGCGCCGAAGTATGACGACTACCTGATCTTCGAAGGTATTTCCGTGGATGAGGAAGGCAAGCAGCATTATCTGGATGTGCATGTGGCCTATCGTCAGGCCTGTCTGAACGCCATCGAGTACCTGAAAAAATTCGGTTACACCGGAGCCCAGGCTTATGCATTACTGGGATGCGCACCCGTGCAGGGGCATATCAGTGGGGTAGTGGATGTCCCCAATGCGTGTGCAACGCTCTGGTTGCCTACGGACATCTTCGACTTCGATATCAAGCCGGGGATGGATGGACCGCAACACAGCGTGGCAGGCAGTACCGACGTGCCGCTGTCCAAAGACAAGTAAACGGATAGAGAGGAGCTGATCATGCCGTTGTATGACTACAAGTGTGCCGAACACGGTTTGTTTCACGATCTGGTGCCCATGCAGGCCTCAGGCGAGTGCGCCCCTTGCCCCAGCTGTGGCGCGCTGTCTGCACGGGTCATCATGGTGGCGCCGGAGTTGCTGGACATGGCCCCGGAAAAACGCGATGCCATGGCGCGTAATGAAAAGGCCGCACATGAACCGCGTCACGGCAATCAGGCATCGGAGAAAGAGCAGGGCTGCTGTCATCACAAGCGCAAGTCCAAGCTGTTCTACACGGCAGAGGGCAACAAGATGTTCCCATCCGCCCGGCCCTGGATGATCAGTCACTAGAAGTATCGGGTTTATCGGCAGTAAACCTTCCCTTGCGGGCAACTGGATGTTGCCCGTTTTTTTATGCGGTCTACCGATTGATCAAACAGCTCCGTAGATTTGGAGACTCGCTAGTGTGAGGCGGACTGGATGCGTTCCAGTGCCGCGACCCGTTGTTGTTCCGTCTCGCTGAACATGGCATTGCGTAGTTGCGCCAGTTGCTGTTCCTGATCCTGCCGGGACAAGCCAGATGACTGAATCACCTGACGCTGCCCATGGTAGTCGTCCAGCCGCTGTTGCCAGTCTTGTCGCTGTTGGTCCAGTGCCTGCAGGCGCAAGGCTGCAGCATCACCGAAGCGCTGCTGATGCAGGGCAAACAGATCGGCGTCGTTGGCGCCAGCATCGCGAAGTTGCTGCTCATCCTGTTGCAGGGTCTGCAGGTTGGTTTGTTGTTCGAGCTGTTGCGCCAGATGCGCCGGGAGCGACTGTCGAAGCGTGCTCAGGGCTCGGGTTTTTTCCCGGTCGTCCATGGACGAAGCCAGAATGTCATGGCGCTGAAGACTGAAGCGGTCGTAACGGTCTTCGTCGGCAAACAGGGCAGCCGCATCGTCTGCGCCAAAGGTGTCATCGCGCAGTTGTTGTCGCAGGGCCAGCTGATCGCGGATAGTGCCGCTGCCGGTGGCGGCATACTCACCGCTGGCAAATTGCTGCCGATAGCGCTGATAGCGGTCATATAGGGCGAGCAAATCGTCTGCGGCTGCCTCGCCAGCGTCGCCTGTCGCCCATTGCTGCATGAGGTCACGAATCCGGGCGTCGGGCATTTCCCCGCTGAGAGACAGAAAGTAATCCATCACGGCCTTGCTGTTGCTGTCGACCACCAGTCGCCCGGCCTTGTTGATCGTGAGGGTGGCGGGCACGGTGGTGTCAGACAGGGAGGTGCTTTTCAATTGTTTGGTCAGTTGTGCAGCCAGTGGCGCCGGGGCGGTTCCAGGTTGTGTGTTTGCCGACGCGGAGTATGTCGGTGCCTCATGCGCAACGGCGGTGTGTGCCCGGCTCGTGTTGCCCGGGTAAAGCACATCAGGCACGGGCAGGTGTTTGAGGGCAATAAAGACGCCACAGGCCAGTATCAGCACTGTGGTAAGCAATGCCAGGTGTCGTTTCATGATGCGCTCCGGTCAACGGCGGGGCAGAGCCCCGCCGTGGGGGGCTTACAGGCCTGCGTTTTTCAGGCGGTTGGCATGGTTGCGGTACAGGGTCTTGGGATCGGTTTCCCAGCCCATCAGCCCAAACAGCTGGCGAATGGCGTCAGCGTGGTTGTGGTTGTAGTTGTGGCGAATGGGTTTGCCCAGATACATGCCACACACTGGTAGTACGCCGTCATGGGCTTCGCCATTGCTGAAGGCAAACTGGGTCACGGTGACCAACAGGGAATCAAACGGATCGAAAAGGTTGGTATGCACGCCGTCACCCCCCCAGGACCAGTAGCGCACGCCATTTACCGTGTGCTGGCCGCTGGTGCCACAGGCTGAGGTTGGCATGGCCTGTGGGTAACGCTGGTTGAATGCGGCAAGCCCTTCGGTGGTGGACGCTGCCAGGACATCGCGGGTGGATTGGTCCCCCGGATTGGGGCCGCCCGACAGGCTTTCCCAAAGCGCGCCAAAGGCATTACCGATGCTGTTGGCCAGGCCTTCGGTGATGCTGCCTTCCGGTACGACACCGCGGATCACATCCGCGACGGCGGTACCCCGGTTTTCACCGTGCACTGAGGTCACGGATGCAATCAGGTCAGGGCGGACGGCGGCCACATAGCGGGAGGTGGGCGAGCCCTGGGAATGGGCGATCAGATTAACTTTTTCCGCTCCGGTGACCGCCAGATAGTTCTCGATCTGGACGATCAGCTCTTCACCCCGGTACTCGTTGCTTTGCAGGGCGCTGACATTGCTTTCGTAGACCTCGGCGCCGTAGTCGCGCATATCATCGGCAATACCGTAGAAGTAATCGATGCCTGCGATGTCATCGAAGGCAATGATGCCGCCTACCAGTACGATGGGGTATCGGGTGTCGGCGTAGCTTTTGTCTTTGCCAAACCACCACCAGGCGTGGGCCTGGGACGTTGTTGCGCACAGTATCAGGGCCGCGCAGAGCCCGCGTAGCGTGATCGACATGGTGTTCTCCTGTTTGTTCTTTTATGCAGTCGGCGCCTGACTGCGGTTTTTTGTCGACGATTGGACTATAGGCGGGTTCAGTGGTACTAAACTTGTAAGAATTCGGGCATCGATTTGTCATCTGTGATGCGGCTCGCAAACCGGGCAACAGAGAGAAAAACAACAATGACAGCAGATCAGGCGCCAATGGAGTCGCCCAGCGCGACGCTTTATCTATGGCCCCAGCGCACCCTTTATCTCGGGTTTATTGGCCCGTTGTCGGCGCTCACCCAAGGCGCACACACGCTACTGTTTGGGCTCGATGGCGCGATTCCGTTTACCGTTGGCGATGACACCGTCACCACCCGTTGTGCATTGTTGCCTGCCGGTTTGACCTTCTCTGCACAAGCCGGGGAGGGACGCATTGCCTGTTGTTTTCTCGACCCTTTGGGGCGGGACTTGCTGTTTCATCAGAGCCGCATGGAACGCCATCCGAGTGGTCTGTTTCTGCCCGGAGATTTCGCACAGGAACAACAGCAAGTACTCGAACGTCTTTTTCAGGAGCAGGCGCTTGCTGATGAGGCGTATGCGGCGCTCCAGGGGATTCTGTTTCCTGCTGCTGATGAGGTGGTGCCAGGCTTTGAGGCGGATGAGCGGGTGCGGCAGGTGATCGAGCGAATCCGCCAGGACCCGACCGATAACCTGTCCAATGACGCGCTGGGCGACATGGTGGGCCTGTCTGGCGACCGGCTCCAGCGTTTGTTCAAGGACGCCACCGGGATTCCGATTCGGCGCTATCGACTATGGCATCGCCTGTTTGTGACCTCCACCATGATGGCCATGGGCAGCAGTTTGACGGATGCCGCGCTGGCGGCAGGGTTTTCGGATTCCTCCCATCTCACCAATGTGTTCAGGAACATGCTGGGCATGAGCCCGTCTATGGTATTGCGGCGTTCCCGGCAGATCCGCATTCTGGTGGGCAGCGAACCCTGTTAGCGGTTTATGTAGAATAGCGCCAACCATTCCTGATGCCGGGCTCGCCCTGGCACGATCATGACCAACAGGCAGTTTTGTCCATGCATATTCATATTCTCGGCATCTGCGGCACATTCATGGGTTCTCTGGCCCAGCTGGCCAAGGCCCAGGGGCATCGTGTCACCGGCAGTGACCAGAATGTCTACCCCCCCATGAGTGACCAGCTGGAAGCGGCGGGGATTGAATTGATTCAGGGGTATGACCCGGCACAACTGGACCCCGCCCCGGATCTGGTGGTGATTGGCAATGCCTTGAGCCGTGGCAATCCGGCTGTGGAAGCGGTGCTTGATAAGGGGCTGGCGTATACCTCCGGGGCGCAACTACTGGAAGAAGTTGTCTTGCCGGGGCGCTGGGTACTGGCGGTGTCAGGGACCCATGGAAAGACCACCACCAGCTCTATGCTGGCCTGGATTCTGGAGTATGCCGGGCTCAAGCCGGGCTATCTGATCGGTGGGGTGCCGGGCAATTTTGGCGTCTCGGCCCGCCTGGGAGAGACGCCTTTCTTTGTGGTGGAAGCGGATGAATACGACACCGCATTTTTCGACAAGCGCAGCAAGTTTGTTCACTACCGTCCGCGTACCGTGATCCTCAACAATCTCGAATTTGATCACGCCGATATCTTTGCCGATCTGGCGGCTATCCAGACCCAGTTCCATCACCTGATTCGCACTGTGCCGTCCAGCGGCCGATTGATTCTCCCCCATGGCGAAGCGGCTCTCGAAGAGACGCTGGCAAAAGGGTGCTGGAGCGAAGTCGAGCGCTTTGGAGAAGACGAAGCGCTGGGTTACCGCCTGGACAGCGAAGATGGGTCTGTTTTTACCGTGCTGGAAAACGGCGAACCGGTGGCCAGGGTCAACTGGGACCAAACTGGCAGGCATAGCGTGAATAACGGTATGGCGGCCCTGTTGGCTGCCCGCCACGTGGGGGTGACCCTGGCCGATGGCGCGGCGGCGCTTTGCGAGTTTGTAGGCGTTAAGCGGCGTATGGAATTGCGCGGCGAGGTGGCCGGTGTGAAGGTTTACGATGATTTTGCCCATCACCCGACGGCGATCGCGACCACCCTGGACGGCCTGCGCCGCAAGGTTGGTGAGGGCAAGATTCTGGCCGTGATTGAACCGCGCTCCAATACCATGCGAATGGGTAGCCACAAGGCCGCATTGGCGGCCAGCACGGGTTGTGCGGATGAGGTAATCTGGTACCAGCCGCCGGGGTTGGACTGGTCGCTGGAATCTGTACTGGCGGAGGCGCCGGTGCCTTCATCCGTCAGTGATTCGCTGGACGATATTATTGCCCGGGTTGCCACGCACAAAGGAGAGAGCCTGAGTGTGGTGGTCATGAGTAACGGCGGCTTTGGCGGCATTCACCAGAAACTGCTGGATGCGTTGGCAGACTGAGCCGGTAGCGATCATCAAGACAGGAGAGCGTGATGTTCTGGTCCGTGTTGTGGGCGTCGGTCCACTACCTCAGCATTCTGATGTTGTTCGGATGTCTGTACGGCGAGTTGCTGTTGTGGCGCACAGGCATCAATGAGCGCAACGTCAGAACCCTGTTGTGGCTGGATATTGGCTACGGACTGTCGGCGTTGTTTGTGCTGGTCAGTGGTCTGGCCCGTGCTGGCTGGACCGAGAAAGGCCTGGATTTCTACATGGCCAACCCCTGGTTTCATGGCAAGGTGACGGTGTTTGTGCTGATCGCCTTGTTGAGTCTGTACCCCACCAAGGTCTTCATGGGATGGCGCAAACAGGTGAAAGCCGGGCATGTGCCAGAGATTGATCCAAGACTGCAGAAAAACCTGCGAGGAGTATTGGTGGCGGAAATTCACCTGGTCACATTGATGCCTGTTTTGGGTGCCCTGATGGCCCGCGGCGTCGGGATGGGTTCATGAATCAGCGTGTCACTCTTGCATTCACGGGGGCGTCTGGTGCGCCTTACGGTCTTCGTTTGATGCAGTGCCTGTTGCTGGCGGACTGCGAGGTCTTTGTGATTCTGTCCAAGGCCGCGAAGGTGGTGATCGGGATGGAAACCGAGCTGGCATTACCCTCCGGAACCGGCAAGACCGAAGCAGCGCTTCGGGAATGGGCTGGCACCGATAAAGGCCGGCTGGTGGTGTGCGGGTTGGAGCAGTGGACGGCGCCGGTGGCCTCGGGCAGCGGTGCGCCAGCTGCCATGGTGGTGTGCCCCTGTTCTACTGGAACGCTTTCCGCCATTGCCTGTGGTGCCAGCGACAATCTGATTGAACGCGCAGCCGATGTGGCAATCAAGGAAGGGCGAAAGCTGATCCTTGTCCCAAGGGAGACGCCTTTCTCCGCGATTCATCTGGAAAACATGCTCAAGCTGTCGCGGCTTGGGGTGACCATCATGCCCGCCGCCCCCGGTTTTTATCACCAGCCGGAAAGCGTCTCAGACCTGGTGGATTTTATGGTCGCCAGGCTGCTGGACCACCTGGGCATTGAGCAAAGCCTGCTGAAGCGTTGGGGGGAGTGAATTATTAGCTGTGAGCTGTGAGCTACGCTTGATTGGAAGGGCAAACCCAAAATAGTTCCCGGGTTTTTCGAAGAACGGAAACGCCTTCCAGATCGTTGAGTTCGGCACCAATAAATAACCTGAGCACTCCGTAGGAGCCATGCTCGCATGGCGAACCGAGTCTAAACGAGGTAAGGATTCCAGAGCTTATGAAGGATACGGCTCGCATGGCGAACCGAACCTAAGCGAGGTTATAGATTCCAGAGCCTAACAAGACAAGGCCCCAAGCGAGACAAGGACTCCAGAAACGCAACCAAAAAACGGACCACCAAACCCGGAAACGCCCGGAACCCCCTTCGCAATCAACTCGCACCGTGCCTGTGACCACGCCACCGGGCAGCCCCGGCGACAATTGCCGCTTAACTATTGGTCAGGCTGTAATCTACCGGCGCAATAACTTTCACCGGGATGGTTTCCAGATCTTTCGGCGGTGCGTCAAAACGCAGACGAGCGACCAGTTCGGTGGTGGCGCGATCCAGAATCCGGCTACCGGAGCTTTCCACGATCTCCACCTGTTCGGCGCGGCCGCTGGCATTAATCACGAACGAAATTTTCACCGTGCCCTGCTGACGACGCATCTTGGCGCGGTGCGGGTACTGCTTGTTGTAATCAATGGTGTTACGCACCTTGGCCAGATAACGGTTGAGAATGTTATCCGTGTCGCCTGAACGGTGGACACCCTTGCCGGGGTCGCCAGCAATACCTTTTGCGCCAACCGGCTGATTCTGGGAGGCCGCTTGTTCGCTGACTTTTTCTGCTTCCTCTTCGCTGGTCTTGGCGACTTTCGGTTCAGGCTCGGCAACAGGTTCAGGTTTGGGTTCCGGCTTGGCCACAGGCTTCGGTTTTGGTTTCGGCTTGGGCTTTGCCTTGGGTTTTGGCTTCGGTTTGGGCTTGGGTTTCGGCGCGGGGGCTACCGGTTTCGGCTGCACGGGCGCGGCAGCAGGCACCGGCGCGGGCGGCGCCGAGAGGTTGATAGCAATTTCAGTGACGCCGGGTTTGGCCGGGCGCCCGCCTGCCAGTGTCAGGGCACCAACGGTGACGATGACGCTGGCGTGAACCAGAATGGACAGGGACCAGGAGAGCAATGTGCGACCGTTCATTGTGCGGCCTCACTGTTAGCGGTCAGTGCTGGTGCTTCCATGCTTTTTGCTGCGGGGTCACTCTGCGTAACCAGACGAACTTGTTCCACACCGAGTTCCTGAAGGGTTTCCAGACGTTCGCGCAGAGCGGCCATGGTAATGCCGGCATCGGCCATCAGACGCACTTCAGATTCTTCCGGATTGTCACCCAACAGGGCAACCAGGGCGGTGCGGTCCAGAGGCTCGTCATTGTCCTCGGCAAACCATTGGCCATCCGGCTTGAGAATCAGCATCAACTTGTCACGGGCTTCCTGACCATTGGCGCTCTGGCTGACGGGCGTTTCCACCGAGACAGTCGGACGCTTGGCCAGTTGCCCTGCCAACATGAAGAAAATCAACAGCAGGAATACCACATTGATCAGCGGCAATACCGGCTCCAGCGGCGGGCGCCGGGAAGAGGTTTCCATGATCATCATGGTAACAACTCCAGTTGGACGTCTTTCACACCGGCGGCCTTGATGGCATCAACGGCCGTGAGTGCTTGCTGCAGGTTGGCATCCGGGCTCACAGTTACCCACACCTTGTTTTTCTGTGGGTCCAGTCGGTCGGCGATGGCATCGGGGGTAAAGCTGACTCCGTTCAGGGTCAGATTGCCGTCGGTTTCCACCTGCACGACCAGCCATTGTTCATCAGGCTTGTTGGTGCCGTCTGCTGGCTGCACGTTTACGGGCAGATCATTGAACTGCCCGAACCGGGTGGCCAGCATAAAGAACACAAGCAAGATAAAGACCACATCAATCAGCGGTGTCAGGCTGATAAAGGGGGCCCGATGGCGTTCCGGCTCAATATGCATGCGATACCGCCGGGTCGCGATCTTCTTCTACCGGCTCGGATTCTGCGTGGATATTACGCACCACTTTGAGGCGCGAAAGGCGATCTTGCAGCTTTTCGCGGCACTGCTCGATGCTACGATCTGCCCAGTGGAAGGCTGCCAGAGTCGGAATCGCCACGGTCAGGCCTGCGGCGGTGGTCAGCAGGGCTTCCCAGATGCCGCCGGAGAGAATGGAGGGGTCTACCTGGGAGCCTGCGGTTTCCAAGGCCTGGAAAGCGCCAATCATGCCGAATACGGTGCCCAGCAGACCCAGCAGTGGTGCGATGGCACTGATCACTTCCAATACCCGCAGGCCGCCGCGCAGATCGTCCAGCGCGGTGCGTGCCAGACGCAGGCTTTCTTCCTGCCAGGCGGCTTCTTCCAGATTACGGTTTTTCCAGCACTGCCACAGCACCTGGTCGATGGGGCTGCTCAGCTTGCCCGGCTTGGCGGGCTGCTTGCCCTGACGCAGGGCGTCCAGCAGCTGGTCTGCCTGGCGGGTATTGCCGGGACGAACGCGGGCAAACTGCAGGATCTTGGAGATCAGGGTGGCCAAGGCGATCACTGACAGCAACGCCAGCACCCACATGGTGGCGCCACCGCTGACAAACCATTCGGGCAAGTGCAGAGAAATGGGAGGCATGGAAAACTCCTGCATGGGGGCCGGTGAAGAACCACAAAGACCAGCGAACCCCGGTTAGTACAACAAAAAGGCGGGCCAGATTATCCGCACGGCGAGTGACAATGATATGTCAGACAGACCCGGGAACGCTCCATGGCGCGCAAGAAACAGCGAATCAGCTTCATTCAGGGCTCGGAATGATAGGGAAGCGACGCAGTTAATGCAAGTCATTCCTATTTACAGATGGGCAGCCATGCTCCTGCCAGCGGACCGCTGACAGGGGGATGGCTGCTGGCTGGAGCGCGCCCGCAAGGTGATGAGGGCTTTGCAGTGGCCTTACTTGCGAAGCAGCCGATAATTCAGGTTGCTTTCGATCGGATTGCCATTTTCGTCCAGTAGCTCGACCGCATTGACGGCATCCCGCAGAAACTGGCGGTCACTGTCCGGATCGCTCGGGTTAATGGTGTAAACCTCCATCTGCTTGTTGTCCTGCATCCGGGTGGTCTGGCTCCAGTCCCCGCGCTCGATTGCGCTGGTGGCGACTTTGGAACCATTCATGTATTCCTCGCGCAGATGAAAGCGGGTGGGGTTGTCGAACTGGTCCCGGTACAGGGTCAGGGTGGTACGAATGCCGGAACAATCGGCACAGGGCAGCATGCCACTGTAGGTGATTTGCTGGGCGGTGGGGTTCACCGGTTCTTCCGGTTGGCTCTGACAGGCGCTCAGCAGCAGTGCGGCGCCCAGGCCAAGAATAATAGAACGGGATTGCATGGCATTGTCTCCTTCTCAGTTCCCTTCTGTCAGGAATTTAGAGGATAACGCTGCGGATCGGTTCTGGATTTAAGGTGATTTTATGAATTTATTGCAATGTTCACACCGGCCGCAGGGTGTCACAGGTGCAGGTTATGCCGGGTTATCAGGTGCAGATTGAAGTCGGCTGTTGCCAGTTCACCTTGCGGATGCTGCTCCTGCGGAAGCGGATCATGATGGGCCTGCTTGAGCACCAAAAGGCAGTGTGACAGAGCCAGCACGGTGGCAAAAACCAACAGGAAGTAGAGCAGAATCATGATGTGTGGACCTGTAAACATATCGTCCTTTAACGTTATGTCCAGGCGGCGATCAACTCTATCGTCTCTTTGTTAACAGCTGTTGGCATCCTGTAGCTTCGTTAGCGTCGTTGTCCGATGAGGATGAGGGACAGGGGCTGATGGGACTCGGGACATAGCGGTTCGCGCAGGGCGGCAACGGTGAACCCGTGCTGCTGTAACAGGTCGAGCCAGGCTGAGAGAGGGCGGAAATACCAGGGCGGGGCCGGGCCGAAGTCTCCTTCCAGTCCTTGCCAGTCGCTGCGGCGCCAACCTGCGCGGTAATCCCCTTGATGGGTCATGGCAGGATGCAAAGTCTGGATGAGTAGATGTCCCTGGGAGGAAAGCAACGGGGGTAGCTGGCGGATCAACTGCTGTACGGACTGATCACCAAAAAGGGAAAAGTTGCAGACGGCCACATCGAAGCCGCGCCCCGCCAGTGGGCCCGGCAGTTGCTCATAGGGCAGGTGTAGGTATTCACCGTCATGATGTTGCCGCCGGGCTGCGTCGACCAGGGTATCGATACCGTCCACCCCTGTGGTCTGAATACCTTGCTGGCTGACGGCACGGCTCAACCAGCCTTCCCCGCAACCGATATCCAATACCCGCTTTGGCTGCAGGGCAAGCAGTGCCTCCACTATGGCCGGGTCTGTAATGCGCCGGCTGGCGAGCGACCGGTTTTGGATCAAGGCTGTCCAGGGCGCGGCATTGCGTTGCCAGCTGTCCAGTATGACTTGCTCATTGGTATCGGTCGTCATTGCCTGGCTCCCTTGCTGCGCGTGTTCGTCCCGTCGGTACGGCGCCAAAGCGCCCCCGGGTACGGGACTACGGTTAGCTCATGGGGCTCAGTGGGCCCGCTTTCTCCACGGCTCGCTGATAGGCGGGGCGTTGCTCCATTTGTTCGAGGAAACGGCGGATGCCGGGGTAATGGTCGAGGTTGGCACGGGCACTGGCGGCCTGCAGTGGAAAGCTCATCATGATATCCGCACAGCCAGGGGTATCCCCGGTGAACCAGGTATTGGCGGACAGATGTTGCTCGATTTGCGCGAGATGGGTGTCCAATTGCGGATCGATAAAGCTGCCGATGACCTTGCCGCTGATGCCCCGGGCGATGGGCTTGGCGAAGAACGGCATGGGGGACTGGGGGATACGGCCAAAAATCAGTTTCATTACCAGCAGGGGCATCAACGAGCCTTCGGCGTAATGCAGCCAGTACCGTTCTTCAAGCCAGCGGGTATCGTCGCCCGGGGGTTGCCATGCCTCGCCGCCATAGCGACGGGCCAGGTACTCAATAATCGCGCCGGACTCCACAATTGCGGTTGCACCATCGGTAATCGCCGGCGACTTGCCAAGTGGATGGATCGCTTTCAGTTCTGCGGGCGCCAGCATGGTTTTGCTATCGCGTTTGTAGTGTTTGATCTGGTAGTCGACACCCAGTTCTTCCAGCATCCAGACAATGCGCAGTGAGCGGGAGTTTTCCAGGTGGTGGACGGTAATCATGGTGTTCTCCTGATGAAGAAAAGTCGGGGGCGGTTGCGCACCCCACAGCAATAACTTGGCGGTGGAAGGTTATTGGCCAGCGGTACGTACATCCTGCTTGCGGGCAGCCAGGTGCACTTGCTCGATCAGTTCATCCAGCACCGTCTCTGCCCCCCAGGCCCGGGCGTCATTGATCATGGCAACCACCGCCCAGGTGGTATTGTTTTCGTCCCGGGTGAAGCCGGCAATGGAGCGGACATCCTTCAACGAGCCGGTCTTGATGTGGCCCATGCCTGCCATGTCTGCATGGCCCAGCCGTCGGCGCATGGTGCCGTCCATGGCGACAAGGGGAAGTGAAGCGATCAGTTCGGCGGAAAAGCGGCTTTCCCAGGCATGCTGAAGCAGCGAGGCCATTTGTCGGGCGGTGATACGTTCCTTGCGGGATAGCCCCGAGCCATTTTCGAAAATCATGGCGGTGTCATCCACCCCCTTGTTGATCAGCCATTCGCGGATGGTGCGGTCGGCAGCGGCCAGGTCGTCAGCATCGGTTTGCTGGCGGTTTTCTGCTCCGAGCGTCAGGTAGACCTGACGGACCATCACGTTATTGCTCCACTTGTTGATGTCGCGAACCATGGTGACCAGATCCCGGGAGGACGTGGTGGCGAGTAATTCGGTGGTGTTGTCTCGCGGATGCAGCCCTTCACGGATCTGACCGGTGAGCGTGCCGCCAAGCTGTTGCCACAGGCTGACCAGCAAGGCGCCGGTATAGTCGGCCTGGTCCATCAGGGCAAGATAGCTGGCGGTAGTGCAGCCATTGGGCAGTACCCCGGTTACGGTGATGGCAGTCAGGCCGTCTTCACCTTCGCTGGGAGTGTATTCGAACTGGTAACGGCGTGGGCAGTGGCCGTATTTGCGCGGCACCATGCGGTTGTCCAGTTGTACCCCGAACAGGGAGGGCTCCATCCAGCTGTGAATGCCGCGGTCGTCGGCCCGTGACCGAATGCGTACTACATTGAGGTTGGTCAGCAGGCCGCTGGGTTTGACCAGAAACGGGGCATTGGGGTTGCCGCCGTCGTCATCGAAATCGGCGATGCCGTTGGGCAGGTTAAAGACACTGCCATCCAGTACCAGATCGCCCTGAATATGGGTGATCCCCATGGCGCGTAGCTCGCGCAACAGCAGCCACAGGCGTTCTTCGGTGAGTTTGGGGTCGCCACTACCGACAAAATACAGGCTGCCCTTGAGGGTGTCGTCTTCGATGACGCCATCGGTATAGATACGGGTATGCCACTGGTAGGTGGGGCCGAGCAGTTCCAGTGCCGCAAAGGTGGTGATGACCTTCATGATTGAGCCCGGGTTGAAGGCTTCATTGGCATTCAGGTACTGGGGCTCGCCGGGGCCATTCAGCGGGATGGCGGCCATGGTCAGGCTGTCGTGATCAAGCTTCAGCTTGTCGGCGGCGGCCAGTACAGGCTGTAAAACAGGCACTGGCTGGCTCGCCAACGACAGCGTAGGGAACAGGAACAACAGATATGTCAGCAACACGCGAGGGCTGGGTGCTCCCCGGGCGAATACAGGCAACATAGACAATAAACCCCGAAACGACGGTGAGGTAGCGATGTGCCTAGAGAGTAGCGTAAAGCAGAGTGTCGGTCAGTGGGCCAAGAGGGGAGGAATTGTAAATTCCTCCCGGCGGGGGCGAGTTACGGGTTAGGTTTGTGCAGGCCCACATCCACTCCCTGATGTTGCAGGTCCGCATGGTAGGAACTGCGCACCATGGGCCCGGATGCAACGGAGGTGAAGCCCAGTTCTTCAGCTACCCGTGCATATTCCCGGAATTCATCCGGGTGCACATAGCGTTCTACCGGAGCGTGGTGTTTGCTCGGTTGCAGGTATTGGCCGATGGTGATCATGTCCACGTCGTGGGCGCGCAGGTCGCGGATGGTGCCGATAACCTGCTCGAACGTTTCGCCGAGCCCGACCATTATGCCGCTTTTGGTGCTGACATCCGGCCGACGAGCCTTGTACTGCTTTAGCAGATCCAGCGAATGCTGATAACGGGCGCCTGGGCGAATGTGCTTGTACAGCTCGGGAACGGTTTCAATATTGTGGTTGAACACGTCGGGGGCGGTTTCCACGAGAATGTCCACCGCGGTGTCGAGACAGGGACGAAAATCCGGCGTCAGAATCTCGATGCGCGTATTCGGTGTGCGGCTGCGTACCTGACGGATGCATTCGGCGAAATGCTCGGCGCCACCGTCGGCAAGGTCATCGCGGTCCACCGAGGTAATGACCACATAGCTGAGGTTCAGGTTCTCTACGGACTCGGCCAGATGCAGAGGTTCTTCCGGGTCGAGGGCGTTGGGGCGACCGAAACCGACGTCACAGAAGGCGCAGCGGCGAGTACAGATGTCGCCCATGATCATGAAGGTGGCGGTGCCGCCGCCAAAACATTCAGGCAGGTTGGGGCAGGCGGCTTCTTCGCAGACAGTGTGCAGTTTCTGCTTGCGCAGCAGACTCTTGATGCGCTGAATCTCGCCATTGGCCGGAACTCGTACGCGAATCCAGTCGGGCTTGCGCTGATAGCCGGTTTCTTCGTTGACCATGGGGATGGTGCGTACCTTGTCCGCACCACGCAGCTTGTCACCAATCTGAACCTTGCGTTTGGCTTGTGCCTGCTCGCTCATGAAGTGTCCGTCACCGTGTGTGGCTGAGGCTGTCAGCCAGCAGAAAGAGTGGAAGGGCTATTGTACCAGTCCGGAAGGGGCGCTGTCCGTGGCGTAAGGCCAAGACGTTTGGCTAATACGGTCACCAATTGTTGCTCCATTTTCTCGCGTTCCAGGGTCACTCCCAGTGCACGCAGCGTGGTCATGGGCTGCCCCACATGGCCGCAGGGGTTGATGCGCTGCCAGGGCGACAAATCCATATCGCGATTGATGGCGAGTCCGTGATAAGTGGCGCCACGGCGGATGCGCAGCCCCAGTGAGGCAATCTTGGCGCCGTTCACGTATACCCCGGGGGCGTCATCACGGCTGGCGGCGTTAATGCCCAGATCATTGAGAAATTCGATGATGCTGTCCTCAATGGCGGTGACCAGGCCTCGGCTACCGAGGCCGATACGTTTGATGTCCAGCATCAGGTAGATCACGGTCTGCCCGGGCCCGTGATAGGTCACTTGGCCTCCGCGGTCGGAGTTCACCACCGGGATGTCGCCCGGGTTCAGCACATGTTCGGGCTTGCCTGCCTGGCCGAGGGTAAAGACCGGGGGGTGTTCCAGCACCCAGAGTTCATCCTGAGTGTTGTCGCCACGCTGGTCTGTCAGCGCACGCATGGCCTGCCAGCAGGGGGAATAGTCAACAGTGGGGAAATAACGGATGAGGGCGTCCATGGCGCGATTATAAGGCCTGCCCATGGTGTGGCGCCAACAGGAAAACGAGCATGCACCGTGTCGGATTGTCTTAGTTCAGATGAAGTATGTGGGGAGCCAGCCTGCTGGCAATGTGCCGCAGTGCCGATCTTGTGCTGCTCTGCGAGTGAGGCAAAGAAAAGCCCGGCAAAGCCGGGCTTAAGGGCAGACCCCATTCGGGGTAACAACAGTTAACCAGATACTTTTGCTGTCTGCTTTCTGTTCGGTCAGATCAGTCGATTCCCTGTTTTCTGGTTTACCAGATGCAAATTCAGTTCCTGAACGCTGATGCCGAACTCGATGCCGTCATCGTCGTGCAGGTTAATGGTTTCAAAGGCGTTGAAATGCACGGGCAGGCTGTTGGCCCGTTGCAGAATATGAGGGCTACGGGGCATCGCCGGGATGATGTCAGCAGGCGCTGGCATGCCGGCGTGACGATAGCTGTCGGATGGCGATGAGCCGTACTGGAAAGCGACGATAACCACCAGAGTGCTGAGCAGTCCCATGAGTGTCAGCATTTTCATGATGTGTATCCCCTGTGGTTGTTGTTATGGAATCGACATTACGGGGACGGTCGTGCCAGTGATAGGCGCCATTGGTGGGGGTTGGGTGTCAGGCTGTTTCCCGCGGTAACGGTGTGTAAGTGGGATATGTGACGCTGTGCACATCAGTGTGGCTGTTTGCGTGGTAGGCCTGCGGGAGAGGTGGAGGAGGGCTGGGGGCGCCCGATCTCCGGGCGCGGGTCCACTAGATCGTCATTTTGACGTGGGGACACTCGTTAAGCGCCTTATAGATTGCTTCAACCTGCTCACGATTACGCATGGTGACCTGTGCGGTAAATGACACAAAGGTTCCCTTGCTGCTCGGTTTGCTGGTCAGATGGCTGGCTGCATCAAAGTCGTCCAGATGGGTAGAGAGAATATCGATCAGCGCCTGCTCCAGCGGGGCGTCAGCGGCGCCCATCACTTTCAGTTGCATGGCATGGGGAAATTCCCAAAGGTGTTCCTGAATGGCCATGGGGCTACTCCTGGTCCAGGCCGCACAGGCGGCGTTTAAAATTCACATAGTGCCGGGCAACAGTCTTCCACACCGGGCCAGGCTGGCCGCTGCCTACCGGACTGTTGTTCAGCTGGATGATGGGAACGATCTCCCGGGTGGAACTGGTGACCCAGATTTCTTCCGCTTGCCGCAGTTGGCCCTCACTGATTTCCTGTTCTGCAACCGGCAGCCCCTCGGCGACGCACAGCTCCACTACCAGATCGCGGGTGATACCGCCCAGAATGGCATGGCACTTGGGGGGCGTGACAATGGTGCTGTTGCGCACGATGAACACATTGCTGGCAGAGCCTTCAGTGACAAAGCCATCACGAAGCAGGATGGCTTCGGCTGCACCAGCCTCCACCGCTTGCTGCCGTAGCAGGCTGTTGGGCAACAGCGAGATGGACTTGATGTCACAGCGGGCCCAGCGGATGTCATCGAGGGTGATGGCCAGTGACCCCTGCGCAGTGTCGGGGCTGTCTGCGGCGGGCACAGCCACCGGGCTTGTCATCATGAAAACCGTGGGGGTCACCGGTGGAACGGGAAACGCATGGTCACGCTTTTGGGCGGCGCCACGGGTAATCTGCAGGTAGACCGACAGATTGCCACCGCCGTTGTGTGCCACCAAAGAATCACACAGCGAGCGCCACTGCGCGGGATCATGGGGATTGTGAATGCCGATTTCTGCCAGCGAACGTTCCAGGCGCTGCAGGTGTTCGTCGAAGCGAAACAGGACGCCATTGTAGGCGGGGATCACTTCATAGACCCCGTCGGCAAACAGAAACCCCCGATCCAGCGGCGAGATGCGCGCCTGGTCGGGGGCCATGAAATTGCCGTTCAGGTAGACCTGCGTCATGCCGGTTCCTGGGGCCTGTTCACACTAATTCCGTGGCCCCTGCTGGAGTCATTTTTTTGTCCAGTAGTTCCAACCGGTGCGCAGTGTAGTGGTTCTACATAAGTAACGGTTGGAGCGGCTGGACGGAAAAAGGGCCCAGCCCTTCGGGTTGCGGCCCAAAATGCGCCACTCGTTGTTGCTCGTCGTTCATTTGGAGACACCAAACATCCCTCCTCGCGCCTAGATTGGCGCATTTTGGGCCGCAACAGGGACCACGGAATTAGTGTGAGCAGGCCCTAGAACAGGCCCTTGAAGAATAGCAGGATGTGGTGCCACAGACGGGTAAAGAGACCCGCCTCTTCGACACTTTCCAGCGCCACCAGGGGTTTTTCTACCAGAAGCTCGTTATTCATCCGAACGGTTACGGTACCGTACTTTTCCCCTTCGTTGATGGGGGCCTGCAGCTGGGGATTCACGGTGACCTCAGCCTTGAGGTTTTCATGGCTTTCGCGGGGGATGGTCAGAACCAGGTCTTCGGCAAGCCCCAGGCGGACCTGATCCTTGTCACCCATCCACAGTTCGGCGGTGTCCAGAATGTCGCCAGCGCTGTAGGCCTTGTAGGTTTCGAAGAAGCGGAAGCCGTAGGTCAGCAGTTTCTGGGATTCCCGTGCGCGGGCCCCTTCGGAATCGGTGCCCATGACCACGGCGATCAGACGCATGCCGTCTTTTTTGGCGGAAGAGACCAGGCAGTAGCCAGCTTCTTCAGTATGGCCGGTTTTCAGGCCATCCACGCTCTCATCCCGCCACAGCAACAGATTGCGGTTCTGCTGGGTGATGCCGTTGTAGGTGAATTCCTTCTCGGCATAAATATCGTAGTGCTCGGGGAAATCACGCACGATGGCACGGGCAAGAATGGCCATGTCGCGGGCGGTGGTGAAGTGGTTCTCCGCCGGCCAGCCGGTGGCGTTCATGAAGTGGCTCTGGTTCATGCCCAGGCGACGTGCGTGCTGGTTCATCAGGTCGGCAAAGGCGTCTTCGGAGCCGGCGATATATTCCGCCATGGCCACGCTGGCATCGTTACCGGACTGGATGATGATGCCCTTGAGCAGGTCGCCGACGCTGACGCGGGTTCCCTCCTTAACGAACATCCGTGAACCGCCCATTTTCCAGGCCTTGACGCTGATCGGGGCCATGTCGTCTTCGGACAGGTTGCCCTTCTGCAGCTCGGCCTCGGCGATATAGGCGGTCATCATCTTGGTCAGGCTGGCGGGGGGCAGGCGCTGTTCCGCGTTGTGCTCGACGATGATGTGGCCGCTGGCGGCGTCCATCAGCAAGTAGCCACGGGCATCAATCTGCGGGGCTCGGGGGACCATGCTGGCGCTGGCCTGCAGGGACAGGGCGGTGCCCATAAAGGTAAGGACGACGAAAAAGAAAAAACGAAACGACTGGGGGCGCATGATTATCTGCCTGTGGTTCCTTGTCAGCCTGAGAATTCAGGGGTTATTGGGGTCGGGGCTGGCTGTACTTTTCTGATGCAGTGACAGCGAAAAACCCGAAGGCTTGCAATGGCCGCATTCTAGGCGTTGCCAGCGGGAATTTGTACCGTGTCTCAGTAACTCACCGGCATGGGACGGTCAAAACCGGCATCGGCTACCAGTTGTCTTGCCTGTTGGCGCTGGCCGTCGTCGCCGTAGGGGCCGATCCACACCCGGAACAGGCTGGCCTGCTGGCGGATCTCCGTGACCATGCCCAACTGCGCTTGCAGCGCCTGTTGGAGCCTTTCTGCGCTGCTGCGGTCCTGAAAGGCACCCGCCTGAAGGTAGAGGTCGTCACCGGTTGCCGCCGCGGTGGCAGGTGCAGGTGGCGGGCTGTCTAGCGCTGCTCGCACGGCGGTGGGGACGGTATTGCCCTGGGGAGAGCTGCTGGCGGGGTTGATGGCTTCCACGCGCACCCGGCCGGTGCCCGCCTGATCGATCCCCAGGCGTACTGCGGCAGCCCAGGACAAATCGATGATGCGTTCCGAGTGGAAGGGGCCGCGATCATTGACCCGGACCACCAGGCTCTTGCCATTGTCCAGATTGGTGACCCGAACGTAGGTCGGCAGCGGCAGGCTCCGATGGGCTGCCGTGAACTGGTACATGTCGAAGGCTTCACCGCTGGAGGTGCGATGGCCGTGGAATTTTTGACCATACCAGGAGGCCTTGCCTTCTTCCACGTAGCCGTCTGCGCTGGGCAAGACCCGGTAGGTTTTGCCCCAGACACTGTAGGTTTCCGGGTTGCCGTAGCGGCTCAGGGGCTCGTGTTTTGGCACAGGCTCCTGCACGCCGGAAATGTCACGGGGTGCGTGGGGAGCGGTGTCTTGCTGCAGGCTGTAGCGGTCGGAGCCTGGCGCTCCCTGGTTGACGGCGGGGGGCTCCTTGTCGCTGTCCGGTGCGGGGGCAGTGACACAGGCGCCCAGAAAGACGCTTGCCAGGGTAACGGTGGCCAGCCTTTTCATTGTCCGCTCTCCAGTGCCTCTGCCAGTTGTCGGGACAGTTGTAACACGGCCATGGCATACAGGCGACTGTGGTTGTAACGGGTAATGGTGTAGAAGTTGTCGGTGGCCAGCCAGAATTCGGCACCGTCCGTGCCTTGCAAGTCGAGCAGGGCAACGCGGGTGGTGTCCGGGAGATCAAAACAGTATTCGCTGGCAAAGCGGCCATCGCAGCTCACCGGGGTAACGCCGGCCTGGCGCGCCTCGGCAAGGGTGAAGGAAGGTTTATAACCTTTTTTGGCCAGCGCTTCGTAGCCATTGCCCGAAAGGTGCGCGCGGGCGGCCACTGGCAGCCCCGGTTTCCATTTGTGCTCGCTGAAGTAATTGGCCACCGAACCGATGGCGTCTACCGGGTTATTGACCAGGTCGATGACGCCGTCGTTGTCGAAGTCAACGGCATAGGCCTGATAGCTGGTGGGGATGAATTGCCCAAAGCCCATGGCGCCCGCATAGGAGCCTGTGATGCTGTCGGCATCAATATGCGCACGTTGTTCCAGTTCGAACAGGGCCTGTAGCTGCTTGCGGAAGAAGGTGGCCCGTGGCGGATAGTCGAACCCCAGTGTAGCCAGGGCATCGACCACCCGGTAGGTGCCCATATGCTGGCCGTAGCGGGTTTCCACGCCAATAATGGCAAGAATAATTTCCGGCGGGACACCGTAGGTTTTCTCAGCGCGTGCAAGCGCATCCGCGTGGGTGTGGGCGAATTCCACGCCTTTCTGGACACGACTCTCCTGCAGGAAAATCTTCTGGTAGGTTGCCCAGGTATGAGTCTTTTCCGCGGGTCGGGCGATGGATTCCAGAATTTTGGGCTGGCATTCGGCGCTGTCCAGCAAGGCGCGGATACGGGCTTCGTCGAGCCCTTGTTTGACCAGCGCCTGAATCATCGGGGCGGCCAGCTCGCGGTTGGCGTAGTCACTGCTTGGTGGGCAGACGTGTTCCAGAGCCGGCTTTTCGGCCTGGGCGAGGGAAGACAGGCCGAGCAGGCCAGCGAAAATAGTTGGGTAAAGTCGACGCAACGTCGCTTCTCCTTGTTGTCTGTATTCAGTATCCAATAAGCCGGCGGTGCGTGTGTACCGACATGAGCATGCCGAAACTGGCCAGCAGCGTCACGATCGAGGTGCCGCCGTAACTGATCAGTGGCAGCGGAACCCCTACTACGGGCATGAGTCCGGTCACCATGCCGATGTTGACGAACACGTAGATAAAGAACGTCATGATCAGGCTGGAAGCCAGCAGTCGGGAAAAGGTTTCCTGTGCCTGCCAACTGATGAAAAAACCGCGCCCGACAATAATCAGGTACATGCCCAGCAGCAGACAGACACCCATGAGTCCGAATTCTTCACTCAGCACCGCAAGAATGAAGTCGGTGGAGGATTCCGGCAGGAAATCCAGCCGCGACTGGGTACCGTCGAGCCAACCCTTGCCGTCCAGTCCACCTGAGCCGATGGCAGTCTTGGACTGGATAATGTTCCATCCAGTTCCCCGGGGATCGGCTTCGGGGTTCAAAAAAGTGTCTACCCGATTACGCTGATAATCGTGCATCACGAAGAAATACATGACCGGGGCGGCGGTCACGACCAGCAACACTGCAACGGCAATGAGACGCCAGGACAGACCGGCCATAAACAGCACGACCAGCCCGCTGGCGGCAATCAGAATCGCGGTACCCAGATCCGGCTGTAGTCCGATCAACATGGCGGGGAGACCCAGCAGTAACAAGGCGGCCAACACATCGCTGAGCCGCGGGGGTAGGGTGCGTTCACTGAAATACCAGGCGACCATGGCCGGAACCGCCAGTTTCATGACCTCAGACGGCTGAAAGCGACCCGCACCGGGAATGCTCAGCCAGCGTTGCGCGCCCTTGGCTTCGGTCCCCATGACCAACACAAGAATCAGCAATATCAGGCCGACAGAGTAGATGACTGGCGCCCAGAACCGGTAGCTGCGGGGGGGGATCTGTGCCAGCACGAACATGGCGGTGAGCCCGGCACCAAAGCGAATACACTGACGAACGACCAGCTCCATGCTTTCCCCGCCGGCGCTGTAGAGTACGGTCAGGCCGCCGAGCATCAGCAGGAGCAGGCTGGCCAGCAACGGGGCGTCCAGATGCAGCCTTTCTGCCAGTCCCGGAGACAAGCTGCCTGGGGCATGGCCTGGCATCTGGCGGATAAATTCGCGCTGGCTCACGGGGTGTCTCCGCTGTTGTCGGTCAGGGTGGGCTCTGGTGCACTGGCACTGTCGCCAAACACTTCTGGCACATCCAGTTCGCCCTGCTCATTCAGTAACCACGCATCCATCACTTGGCGAGCGACCGGCCCGGCGGTGGAGCCGCCATGGCGACCATTCTCGACCAATACGGCTACCGCAATCGCGGGCTTGTCGGCGGGGGCATAGGACACCATTAACGCATGGTCCAGCATCCGTTCTGCCAGTTCGTCTTCGTTGTAGGTTTCGTCCTGCCCCACGGAGAACACCTGGGCGGTGCCGGATTTTGCTGCCATGCGGTATTTGGCGTCTACGGCCATGATACGGGCGGTGCCGCGGGCCCCGGTGACGTCCACCATGGCGTCAGTCATCTTTTGCCAATTACTTTCGTCGTTCAGAACAATGGTGTCCCGTTCTACCGGCTGGCGCTCGCCGCCCAGGGTGGGAATCACCTGTTTGCCGTGATTGGCGGTAATGGCGGTGGCGGTGGCCAGCTGTAGCGGAGTGGCGAGCATGAAGCCCTGTCCGATACTGGTATTGATGGTATCGCCATGGAACCACGGGCGGCCGCGGGCGGCTTTTTTCCATTGTTTCGACGGCATGATGCCGGTGGATTCGTTAAACAGATCAATGCCAGTGTGCAGCCCCAGGGAAAACAGGTTCATGTAGCGATGCATGCGATCAATGCCGAGCTTGAAACCCATGTCATAGAAATAGGTATCGCAGGATTGAACCACCGCCAGATGCAGGTCGACGCGGCCGTGTCCCCAGCGCTTCCAGTCACGGTAGCGGTGTGGGTCGTTTTCCAGCTGGTAGTAGCCAGGGTCGAAGATCGAGCGTTGCCAGTTGGTCACCCCGGCATCGAGCCCGGCAATGCCGAGCATGGGTTTGACTGTCGAGCCCGGCGGGTAACGGCCCTGCAGGGCACGGTTGAACAGGGGATTGTCGTGATCGTTGCGGTAGGCGGAATAATCATTGTGGCTGATGCCGGTCACGAACAGATTGGGGTTAAAGCCGGGGCGGCTGACAAACGCAAGCACACTGCCGTCGCGGGGGTCGATGGCCACCACCGCGCCACGGCGCTCTCCCAGGGCTTCATAGGCAGCCTTCTGCACGCGCATGGAAAGCCGCAGGCGCAAGTCTTTGCCGGGGACTGGAGGCTGCTCTTCCAGCACCCGCAGAATTCTGCCCCGGGCATTGGTTTCCACCTGGCGGTAGCCAACCTCGCCATGCAGGCGATCTTCATAAAAACGTTCGATCCCGGTACGCCCGTAGAAGTGGGTGCCAGCGTAGTTGCGTTGTTGCTCCAGGGTCATGGCGTCCAGATCCTGGGCATTGATGCGATTCACGTAGCCAAGGACATGGGAGAACAGAATGCCGTGGGGGTAGTGACGGATGGGGTCGGCCGAGATGCGCACGCCGGGCAGGCGAAACTGGTTGACGGCCAGACGGGCAATTTCTTCCTCTGTGAGTCGGCCACGGACAGGGACCGGTTCCCAGGGGCGACGGGCAGCGGTGCGGCGCTTGTCAAAGCGCTCCAGGTCACCGGCATCCAGCTCCACCAGTTTGCCCAGCTCGGCCAGCAGGGCTTCCAGATCCCCCGCCTGCTCAATAACCACTTCCAGTGAGAAGTCGGGCCGGTTATCGGCAAGGATGACACCGTCACGGTCGGTGATCAGGCCGCGCGGAGGCGAGATCGCCCGGGTTTGCACGCGGTTGTTGTCGCTCAGGGTGGTGTAGCGGCTGTGCTCAATGATTTGCAGCCAGAACATGCGGGCCAGCAATACGCCGGTCAGCAATAGCACCAGAAAAACGCTCACCACCAGCCGCACACTGAAGATGCGCTGTTCGTGGTGATGATCTTTCAGGGTAAGCGGTTTGCGCATAAAAGGCGTCGGGTGAGCGTAAAACGATCAGCGATGATAGGGGTGGCCAGTCAGCAACGTCCACCCCCGATACAGTTGTTCAGCCAGTAATACTCTCACCAGTGGATGCGGGAGGGTCAGGTTGGACAGGCTCCAGCGTTCCTGCATCTGGGCTGAGAGCTCCGGGCAGAGTCCGTCCGGGCCACCCACCAGAATGACCAGATCCTGGCCGATGTCCTTCAATTCGCCCAGCTTGTGGCTGAGAGCATGGGTATCCAGCGCCCGGCCACGCACTTCCAGCGCCACGGTTTTCGCGCCTGGATACTTCTCCAGGCGTTTGCGAATGGCGTCGGCCTCGCTGCGTACCAGGCTGGCAGTGTCACCCTTGGCCCGTTTGGGCATGGGGATTTCTTCCAGCTCAAGCCGCATGTCCGGCGGTAAGCGCTTTTGGTACTCGGCGAAGCCGTCATTGACCCAGCCTGGCATACGCGTGCCGACAGCCAGGAGAAAGATGCGCATGGATCAGGCGTCAGTCTGCTGGTCGCGGTTGGGGTGATGGTCCGGGTTGCGCCACAGACGTTCCAGGTCGTAGAACTCGCGGGTAGCCGGGAGCATCAAGTGAACGATCACATCGCCCAGATCGACCAGTATCCACTCTCCGGTGTCTTCGCCTTCGGTGCCGATGGGGGGGTGTTCCGCCTTCTTGGCGGCCTCGACCACATTGTCTGCCAGGGCTTTGACATGACGGTTGGAGGTGCCGCTGGCGATCACCATGTAATCGGCCATGCTGGTCACGTCGCGGACGTCCAGCTCGGTGATGTTCTGCGCTTTCAGTTCTTCCAGGGCGTCAATTACCTGTGGCAGCAGCGGGGTGTCAGCGCTCATGGGGCCTCGTGATCGGTTGAATAGGTTGTTGTCGGGACATTATACAGATGATGGCAGCGAATATGGGCGCTCACTGCAGGATCCAGTGCCGGGCAATCGCCCTTGCGTGCCAGTGCTTCCCGGATCGCGGTGGCAGAGACGTCCAGAAAGGGGCGTTTGAGCATCAGCCGTAACCCGGCGGGCTGTCCACAAAGCCCATGAGCATCACTTTCCGGAAAGGCTGCAAGCACCTCGCCACTGGCCAGTTCACTGTCTGGGCGAGGCACCACGGCTAGGTGACACAGCGTGGCGTAGTCCTGCCAGCGGTGCCAGTGGTGGAGGCTGGCAAAACTGTCTGCGCCAATCATGAACACCAGCGGGGCCTCGGGATGTTGCTGTCGAAAGTGTTGCAGGGTCTTGAGGCTGTAGCTGGGGCCTTGCTGGCGCAGCTCCCAGTCATCGACGATAAGGCTGGGGTGCTCGTGACAGGCCAGCCGCAGCATGGCGAGCCGTTGTTCGGCATCCGCTGTCGGTTGCGGGCGATGGGGCGGGACTGCATTGGGGAGCAGGTGCACAGGGGCGTCCCCCAGTACCTTTGATACCGCCCGCGCCGCGCTGATATGGGCGCGGTGGACAGGATCGAAGGTGCCGCCGAACAGGACGAGAGGGACGCTGACACGCATCACGCTACACGCAACACGCTGGAAACAGGCTTCGCGTGCAAGCGTGTTGCATCAAGCGTGTCAGCGTTATTGCCTGATATGCCCATCACCCAGTACCACCCATTTCTGACTGGTGAGTCCTTCCAGTCCGACCGGCCCACGGGCGTGGATCTTGTCGGTGGAGATGCCAATTTCGGCGCCCAACCCGTACTCGAAACCGTCGGCAAAACGGGTGGAGGCGTTCACCATCACCGAGCTGGAGTCCACCTCGGTCAAAAATTGACGGGCCCGGGTATAGTTTTCGGTGATAATCGCCTCGGTATGGCCGGAGCTGTAGCGATTGATATGATCAATGGCTTCATCCAGATCCCGAACAATTTTCACCGCCAGCACCGGTGCCAGGTATTCCTCGCCCCAGTCGGTTTCGGTGGCCTCGCTCATGCCGTCCACAATGCTGCGGGCCAGCTCGCAGCCGCGCAGTTCCACGCCGGCATCCTGATAGCGGGCGGCCAGCTGCGGCAACACTTGCTGGGCAATGGCATTGGCTACCAGCAGGGTCTCGGTGGTATTGCAGGTGCCGTAGCGCTGAGTCTTGGCGTTGTAGGCCACCTCAATGGCTTTGGCGATATCGGCCTGATCATCAATATAGGTGTGGCAATTGCCATCCAGGTGCTTGATCACCGGTACCCGGGCCTCGTTGCTGATCCGCTCGATCAGACCCTTGCCGCCGCGGGGAACAATCACATCCACATATTCGGGGTGAGTAATCAGCTCGCCAACGGCCGCCCGGTCGGTGGTCTCCACCACCTGGACTGCGGTATCCGGCAGGCCTGCCTCACGCAGACCGATGCGCAGGCATTCGGCAATGGCCTGATTGGCATTGATGGCTTCTGAGCCGCCGCGAAGAATGGCCGCATTGCCGGATTTCAGGCACAGGGCAGCAGCATCGATGGTCACGTTGGGGCGAGACTCGTAAATGATACCGATGACACCCAGTGGTACCCGCATCTTGCCAACCTGAATACCCGAGGGGCGATAGGCCAGATCTGTGATCACCCCGACCGGATCCGCCAGACTGATGATCTGCTCTAGCCCTTCTACCATGCCGTCAAAGCGATCCGGGGTCAGTTCCAGGCGATCAAGCAGAGCGGCATCCAGGCCGTTACTGCGACCGTTATCCAGATCCTGCTGATTGGCCTGCAGAATCGCGCTGCGGTGGTTGCGCAGGGCGCTGGCGATGGCCGCCAATGCCTTGTTCTTGTCGCCGGAACTGGCCCGGGCCATTGACCGGGAAGCCAGGCGAGCCTGCTCGCCCAGTCGCTGCATGTATTGCTGGATATCCATAGGGTTACAAATGTGGTTCAAATGAAGGCTGCCATTATAGCGATAACTGGCGCTTTACGCTTGCACCCAAATGATGAAGAATTGAAGGCCTTTGCTGCGCCATTGAGGCTAACTCACTGTTTTATGGCACGATTGTGCCAAAAGCGCAGCAGCCGAGGACAAATAAAACCTTGCGTGCCTGCCATCAGGCACCTTACAACAAGAACAACAGAACGGAGCCAGAGACCATGGCCATCCAGTATCAGGAGTACACCCGTTCAGCGATCAAGGCAGATCCTATCCAGCTGTGGGCAGGAGACTGGCGGATTGACTATCTTGCCTTCTCTAGCCCGGCCAATGCCCATAAACCGCCGCTACTGGTGGTGGGGGGCGCCTTTCAGAATTTCACCTCCTATAAGTACTGCGTAGAACGTATTTACGAAGATTTCCCGGTGATTCTGGTGGACCTGCCCTCGCTGGGTAATAACACTCAGATCGCCCCCGATTTGAGTATGGAAGATCTGGCGGACTTGCTGTTCGAGTTCACACGTCTGTCCGGTCTGGAGAAAGTGCATCTCATGGGCCTGTCACTGGGCTCCGCCATTGCCAGCACCTTTGCCTACAAGTACCCGGCAGAAACCGGCAAGCTGATTGTCGCCGGGATCGTTACGCGCCCTCGCAAGAGCTGGCGCATGTTGGTGGATGAATCCAAGCGAGTGCTGGGTGAGGGCCGCATGGATGAGTTCAGTCAGGCAGTAGTGCTGTATCTGGTGAACTACAACCGGATCAAGGAAACCGGCATCACGCCCACGGCGCGAAAACTGTTTTACCGGCAAATGAAAAAGCTGTCGGAGAACGAGCAAGAGCGTTATGTCATCAATGGCAGCCGTCTGTTGTCTGTGGAGGGGCTCCTCGGGTATCCGGAATGCGAGACTCTGGTGACCACCGGTGAATACGACAGTTTCACCTTGCCCTGGGAAAACGCCTCGTTTGCCGAGAAGTGCCCCAATGCGCAGTTCGTGTTGATCAAGGGCGCGGATCATTTGCCCCAGTTGGAAAAGCGTGAAGTCTCACTGGATCTTTTTTCCACCTTTCTGCGTGGCGAGTCCATCGAGAACGTGGAAGGGACCCGTTATTTCCGAAAAGGGGAGTCCAAACAGCTCGACCGCCGCCGTGCCGAGCGCCTGATTCCTTGCAACACCCGTGGCCATGTCACTAGCGAATCCCGGGTCGGTGACCGCTTTCGCTTCAACAAGCCGGTGAAGGTGGTGGACATCAACTTTTTCGGTTGTCTGATCAAGCTGGATGAGCCGGGTTTTTCCCTGGCAGACCATGCCCGCGATTGCACCCTGTATCTGGAAAGTCCCGAACTCAAGCTGGATTTGCTGGTGTTCGATTACGACGGCGAAGGCTATCTGCGTTGCCTGTTCAAACACGGCAACATCGCCCTCGCTGAACGTTTCACCGAGCTACTCAAGGACAGCCAGTATTTTTTGCGCCCCAAAAGTGAAGACAAGGTGCACCGGATTTACGGATAAGCTCGGAAGCAATTAATAGTTAATAATGAATAATTAATAGCTAAAGAAGAGCCAAGAAAAGGCCGCTCCATGTGAAATGAATGGAGCGGCCTTTTTGTTTTCGGGGTTTAGTTATTCATTATTAACTATTAATTATTCATTGCCTTTAGTCGCTTCCAGAATCCGCACCATCGGATTGCCTCTCGTGACCGGGATCGGTAACTGGCCGTAATGGTCTGCCGGATTGTGAATCAACAGGTTGTCGAAACCCTGTGCCTTGAAGTGGGCAATGGCTTCGTCGTCGGCGTGAAAGTGGAAGCCGACCTGGCTGCGCGATACTGCGCCAAGCAGGTTGCCCAGCACTTTCAGGGTGCGGTAGAAGGGCATGCCCCGATACAGCGGATAGTTGTCGGTGAGGTAAGTGCCTTGGGGAAAGGCGGACAATGCGGTTGCCAGTTTGGTCCAGAACTCTGAGATGACTGGTAGCGGGAAGTAGTTCACCAGCCCTTCCGTAATCACCACTACCGGTTTGCTCTGATCCAGCTGGCTGAGCACATGGGTCAGGCTCAGCTCGCCGTCTTCGGCAAAAATATTGATGGGCATTACCCGGTGACGATCGCTGAGCACCCCATGTTCCTGCAGCAGTTGCTGTTTGCGATGTGCCATGTCAGGCAGGTCGGTTTCCAGATAGGTGAGCTGCGGATACTGCTGGCAGAAGCGGTGCCCCCGAGGCGACAGGCCACAGGCGATCTCCACGACCTGCGTTACACCGGCTTCGATCAACTGGTGCAGGCGATGATCAATCAGATGATGCCGTTGCAGTAGAAAGGTACGGATATTGCCGCCGACAATGTGACGGCCGACAAATTCGAACGGGGCAAGAGCACCGTAGAGAAACGCGCCGCCGCGGGTGCGGAAGAACGGAGCGGAGATGCCGTCGCGGGTCCAGACGTGGCCGGTATAGAGTGCAGTAAAGCTGATCGAGGATGTGTCGCGAGGTTCGCTCATTGTTGTTCTGCTGCTGTTGATCGTGGACTGACAGGCTAGCAGAATTCTGCCATTGGGTGATGGCAGTTTGAGCCAAATATGGGGTTCGCAAGTGTCTTGTTGCTTGCAGGGGCGGCTGATCGCCTACAGGCTGGCTGCGTCGCTGTTGTGGGAGCCAGCCAGCTGGCGTAGAGCACGGCCCTACGCAGCATCGCTTGCAGGCAAGCTCCCACAGGGTGTGGTGTGACGGTAGGGAGGGGCGCTGTCAGCCGCTCTTTATATCACCATTGGGGTGGCGACCTCGTCGCGCTTTTCCTGGCCGCACAGCGCGTCGACCAGGGCAAGGGCGAATTCCAGTGCGGTGCCGGGGCCGCGGCTGGTGAGGCAGTGTCCATCCCGTACTACACGTTCCTCTAGCCGTTGTTTGTTGGGCAGGGCATCGGTAAAGAACGGATGGCCTGTGGCCTCCACATCATCCAGCAGGCCGTGGGGTGCCAGCGCCACCGCGGGGGCGGCGCAGATGGCGCCATAAAAACGGCGACTGGCTTTCTGATCCTTTAGTTTGGCGATGAGCTTCTCGTTGCCCCCCAGCGCATCGGCGCCAGGCATGCCACCGGGCAAAACGATCAAGTCGTATGGTGTGTCCACCAGATCATCAATCAGGGCGTCTGCCTCGATGCGGGTACCCCGTGCTGCCACGATGCCGGGTTTACCGGTGACGCTGGCGACGGTGACCTCAATGTCCGCACGGCGCAGTACATCGATAAGAGTGACGGTTTCGATATCTTCACTGCCGTCGGCGATAGGGATCAGGGCGGTGGGCATAATCTGACTCCAGTAGTGGCTACACGCTACACGCTACACGCTACACGCTACACGCTACACGCTACACGCTACACGCTACACGCTACACGCTACACGCTACACGCTACACGCTACACGCTACACGCTACACGCTACACGCTACACGCTACACGCTACACGCTACACGCTACACGCTACACGCTACACGCTACACGCTACACGCTACACGCTACACGCTACACGCTACACGCTACACGCTACACGCTACACGCTACACGCTACACGCTACACGCTACACGCTACACGCTACACGCTACACGCTACACGCTACACGCTACACGCTACACGCTACACGCTACACGCTACACGCTACACGCTACACGCTACACGCTACACGCTACACGCTACACGCTACACGCTACACGCAATTGGATCAGGAGGAGCGAAAAGGTTCCCGGGTTTTCCCAAAGACCAGAAAGGATTTTCAGATCGTCGCGTTGGGGCCAATAAATAACCTCTACACTACAGGGGAGGTTATCGTTCCAGGTTTCTCGGCAGGGGCTGGCCGGCCAGGCGCAGGGCAAGGTTGGTGACATGTTGCCAGGGGTCGCCTTTGGCCATGCCTTTGACGCACTGATCGGCGCGGATCGCGCTCGCCTGGGCGGCCCGCAGTTGCTGCGGGTTGAGACGGTTGGCCTGGGCCTGCATGGCGCGGGCTCGCTGTGGGGGCAGGCGTGGTGGTGGCCCGCCGCCGAGCATGCCGTCAAGAATGCGAATGTCACGGCTCAGAGCCCACAGTAATACCGGTGGTTCGACGCCTTCTGCTCGCAGGGTCTGGATGATATGCAGTACCCGATGGGCATCGCCCTGGGCGGTGGCTTCGGTGAGGTCAAAGGGGGAGTAACGGCTGGAATCGCCGACCGCCTGTTGAACATGCTCAGGGGATACCTGGCCGTTGTCGACCAGCAGGGCAAGTTTGTCCACTTCCTGGGCGGCGGCCAGCAGGTTGCCTTCGCTCCGTTCGATCAGCAGGGCAAGGGCGTCATCGCCAGCGTGCAGTCCGCGGCTGGCGAGCCGGTCCTGTAACCAGTTACGCAGTTGATTGCCTTCCACCGGCCACACCTCAATGATGGCGCCAATCTCGTCAAGGGCCGTGACCCAGGCGCTTTTTATGTCTTTGCGGCGGTCCAGTTTGGAACAGCGGATCAATATCAGGGTGTCAGGGGAGGGGTTGGCGAACAGATCACGCAGGATCTGGCTGCCGTTCTTGTCGGGGCGCTTTTCGCCAAGCACCAGTTCGAGAATCCGGCGTCCGCCGAACAAACTCATACTTTGTGCTTCATTGAGCACCGCATTCCAGTCGATGCCAGTGTCGGCGGAAAAGCGATGGCGCTCGTCATAACCCTGATCGCGGGCGGCACGGCGCAGGTCGTCCAGCAGCTCCTGTTGCTGCAGGGGTTCGTCGCCGGCGACCAGATAGACCGGCAACAGCCCTGAGGACAGATGCTTGCCAAGTTGCTCCGGACGCAGGCGCATATTAGTAGGGCTCCCAGCGCTGGGATGCGGTGGCAATCTGGTTGATCAGGCGGTAGCTCATGTCTTCGTAGAGATCGTCGCGCACCATGGTTTCTTCGTCAGAGGATGCCGTGGCGTTCTCCGGATACCAGGGCAGGGTGCGCAGTGCCATCATCCGTTTGGGCGTGGTGAGCAGGGCGCCGGTCTTGCGATCCTTGATATGCCAGTAGAGCGTGTAACGCAGCTCGATTTCGGCCTGGCGCCCCTGCGCATCCACGGCAGAGGTGCGACGCATCCAGTCCTCATCATCAATGACCAGGAGATAGGGAGATTCGCCATGCACCAGGACGCCCTGGTTTTCCAGCTCATCTTCCAGGGTATAGCGTAGCTCGGTACTGGCACCGGTAACGGTGAGGGTTTCAAGGTTGGGCTTGCTGGTGGTGCCACGCAGCTGCCAGCCGCAGGCCGACAGCAGCAGGGTCAGGATCAGGGCGGTGATACCGGCAGACGCCTTCATGGAACTCTCCATTCACACAGACCATCGACACAGGGGCGGAGATCGGCAAACACCGATCTCCGCCCTGCGGTTCAATTGGCGACGATGTTGACCAGTTTGCCAGGGACGACGATAACCTTGCGAATGGTCTTGCCTTCGGTGAATTTCTGCACGTTGGGCTCATCCTTCGCCAGGGCTTCCACGGCTTCCTTATCGGCATTGGCCGGCACATTCAGCTTGGCGCGCACTTTGCCGTTCACCTGTACTACCAGCTCGATGCTGTCTTTCACCAGGGCGCTTTCGTCCACGGTGGGCCAGCCGGCGGTGAGTACGGTCTCATCATGCCCAAGGGCCTGCCACAGGGCATGGGCAGCGTGGGGGATGATGGGGGCGAGCAGCAACACGGCCGCTTCCAGGGCCTCGTGTTTCACCGCGCGGTCTGCCTCGCCGGGACCCTCGAAACGGCTGACTTCATTGATCAGTTCCATGACGGCGGCGATGGCAGTGTTGAAAGTGTGGCGGCGACCGAAGTCATCGCTGACCTTCTGGATGGTTTCGTGGGTCTTGCGACGCAGCGCCTTGGCGTTGTCGTCCAGGCCGGTGAGATTCAGCGCAGCGGGCAGACCGGCTTCCACGTGGTCGGCCACTTGCCGCCAAAGGCGCTTGATGAAACGGGACGCGCCCTCGACGCCGGAATCATTCCATTCCAGTGATTGCTCCGGCGGTGCGGCAAACATGATGAACAGACGTACGGTGTCAGCACCGTACTGTTCGATCATTTCCTGCGGGTCCACGGTGTTGCCTTTAGACTTGGACATCTTGGCGCCATCTTTCAGCACCATGCCCTGACACAGCAGTTGCTTGAACGGCTCGTCGGAGTCCACCAGGCCGGTATCACGCAGCAGCTTGTGGAAGAAGCGCGAATACAGCAGGTGCAGGATGGCGTGTTCGATACCGCCAATGTACTGGTCTACCGGCAGCCAATAGTTGGCGGCGGCGGGGTCCAGCATGGCCTGATCGCTCTGCGGTGAGCAGTAGCGGGCGTAGTACCAGCTGGATTCCATAAAGGTGTCGAAGGTGTCGGTTTCGCGCAGGGCTGGCTGGCCATTGAGCGTCGTCTTGGCCCATTCCGCATCGGCCTTGATCGGGCTGTTCACCCCATCCATTTCCACATCGGTGGGCAGTACCACCGGCAGCTGGTCGGCGGGGGTGGGGTGCAGTTCACCGTCTTCGGTTTCTACCATGGGGATGGGGGCGCCCCAGTAACGCTGACGGGAGACGCCCCAGTCGCGCAGGCGGTAGTTCACTTTCTTCTCGCCCAGGTTGCGCTCGCTCAGCCAGGCCGCGATGGCGTCGAAGGCTTCGGCGGAGGTCTTGCCGGTGAATTCACCGGAGTTCACCAGTTTGCCTTTTTCGGTAAAGGCCTCGTTGGCCAGGTCGATGGACTCATCACCGGCAGGCTCAATCACCTGGTTGATGGGCAAGTCGTATTTCTTCGCGAATTCGTAATCACGCTGGTCATGGGCGGGTACAGCCATCACCGCGCCGGTGCCGTAGCCCATCAGGACAAAGTTGGCGATCCATACCGGCACGGGCTCTCCGCTAATCGGGTGAGTCGCGGTGAGGCCGGTGGCGATGCCTTTCTTTTCCATGGTGGCCATGTCGGCTTCGGCGACCTTGGTGTGCTGGCACTCTTCTACAAAGGCGGCCACGTCAGCACGGGTGGCGGCGGCTTTCTGCGCCAGTGGGTGACCGGCGGCCACGGCTACGTAGCTTACTCCCATCAGGGTGTCCGGACGGGTGGTGTAGACGCGCAGCGGGTCTTCACCGTCGATGGCGAACTCCAGTTCCACGCCCTCTGAGCGACCGATCCAGTTACGCTGCATGGTCTTGACCTGTTCCGGCCAGCCATCCAGTTGGTCCAGATCGTTGAGCAGTTCGTCGGCGTAATCGGTGATCTTGATGAACCACTGAGGGATGTTCTTCTGCTCCACCGGGGTGTCACAACGCCAGCAGCAACCTTCGATCACCTGTTCGTTGGCCAGCACGGTCATGTCGTGGGGGCACCAGTTCACGGTGGACTGCTTGCGGTACACCAGCCCTTTTTCGTACAGCTTGGTGAAGAACCATTGTTCCCAGCGATAATATTCTGGCGTGCAGGTGGCCAGTTCGCGGTCCCAGTCGTACCCGAAGCCCAGACGCTTGAGTTGGCCCTTCATGTAATCGATGTTTTCGAAGGTCCACTTGGCCGGGGCCACCTTGTTTTTGATGGCCGCATTTTCCGCAGGCAAGCCGAAGGCATCCCAACCCATGGGTTGCAGCACGTTTTTGCCCTGCATGCGCTGGTAGCGGCTGATCACATCGCCGATGCTGTAGTTGCGCACATGGCCCATGTGCAGGCGACCGGAAGGGTAGGGAAACATGCTCAGGCAATAGAACTTTTCCTTGCCGGCCTCTTCGGTGACCTTGAAGCTTTGGTTATCCTCCCAGTACTGCTGGGCTTGGGCTTCGATCTGATCGGGGCGATACTGTGCGTCCATCGGGTCTCTTTACTGATCAAAAAAACAACGGGTGTACGGGTTCGGAACCTTTGGCTGGCCAACAGGGCCACACTATCCAGAGGGTGCCGGCAAAGGAGACATAGGATACATGAGCTTGGCGTGGATTTCTCAATGGTCTGAGTGTCATTTGGCATTCCTCTCAGGCCCCGGTCGGGGATGGCAGGCATGGGGCTGACCTGGCTGGCGTTGATGGTGCTGGTCGGCGCCACTCTGCCTGCGGTGGTGAGGGGGCTGTTGCCACCGCTGCCGCGTCGCAATACCGGTATTTCTCCGCAAGCCGTGGTGGTGGTGGGGGCGGGGCGCCGACGCCAGAACGGCCAGGTCTCCCTCACCACCCGGGGCCTGCGTCGGTTGCAGCTGGCGGCGAGTCTGGCCAACGAGCATGGGCTGCCATTGTTGGTGAGCGGTGGCATGAACCAGGCTCCGCAGTCGGATGGGGAGCCCACGGAAGCCGCGTTGATGGCGGAACAGGTACGCCGGCGCTGGCCTGCCCTCGAGGTGATTGAGGAAGGTCAAAGTCGCAATACCTGGCAAAACGCGCTCAACAGTGCGGAGTTGCTGGCGGCCAGGGGGGTGGATGAAATTATCCTGGTGAGCGACCGTACCCATCTTCCCCGTGCCCTGCTGTGTTTCCAGAGTCAGGGGGTGTTAGCCCAGGCCGCCTGGCAAAAGCGTCTGCCGAAACATGCCTGGCGACCGTCTGCCGGGGCTCTCTCCATGGTGCCGGAAATCTGGTACGAATGGTTGGCGTTGGTGTGGTACCACTTGCGGTATCTCTGAAGAACGCGATTGGCCAACAGGGTTTCAGGTCCGGAGTGGGGCGTGGCGGTGAAGATTCGCTAGCCCAGAGCCTCTACGGCCAGGTAGTGGCTCAGGAATATCTGGCCGCTCAGCTCGCTTTCCAGCCCGGTTTTTTTCAGCAGGTCCATGACGGGGCCTTTGACTTCCGATAGATGCAGTTGCACCCCGGCGGCGTCCAGCCGGGCATTCAGGCTTTGCAGGCTTTCCACGGCGCTGGCATCCAGATGATTTATTGCGGAGCACATCAGCACCAGATGGCGCACCTCTGGCCTGGCCATGGTGCGATCGTAGAGCAGGTCTTCCAGCGATCGAGCGTTACCAAACCAGAGAGATTCATCCACGCGAATGGAGAGAAGGTGTGCCTGACGCTCCACATCGTGGCGATCAATATTGCGAAAGTGATGGGTGCCGGGGACCAGCCCGACTTCTGCTACGTGGGGCTGGCTGGTACGCCACAGAAACAGGCCCAGTGACAGCACCACGCCGATCAGCAAACCGGTTTGGACATTGATCAACAGCACTCCGGCCAGGGTGGCCGCCATGGCCACGCAGTCCGGTCGGCTGAATTGCCACAGGTGTTTCAGCTCCCGCCATTCGATCAGTGAAATGACGCTCATGACGATGATGGCGGCGAGGGTGGCTTGTGGAACGTGGGTAAACCCGCCGGTAAACCACAGGGCAACGCCGCCCATGGCAAGCCCGGCCAGCAGGCCGGTCATGGGGGTGCGGGCACCTGCGTCAAAGCTGACGGTGGTGCGGGAAAAGCTCCCCGTCACTGCAAAGCTGCCGGATACGCCACTGGCCATATTGGCCAGCCCCAGGCCCAGCAGCTCCCGGTTGGCATTGATGCGTTCGCGGCGTTTGGCGGCCAGGGCCTGGGCCAGAGAGATGGATTCCACAAAACCGATCAGCGCCAGCAGCAGGGCGGGCATCAGCACCTGCTGCCATTCGTCCTGGCTGAGTCTCGGCAGCGCCGGTTGTGGCAGCCCACCGGGGATGGTGCCGACCACGGCAAGCCCCTGCTGGTCCAGCTGTAGCAACAGGCAAAGCACCGTCGTCACCAGCATTGCGAGGACCGGTCCGGACTTGCCCAGAAAAGCGGCGAGCCAGTGGGGCAGAGAGGCGCGTTTGAGAGCCCCGGCCAGTTTTTTGGGGAGTACCAGGCAGATGATGGCAAGCATCGCGATGGCGACCGTGAGCCAGTGGGTCTCGTTAAGGTGGGAGAACAGGTTGAACCCCAGCTGGATCAGGTTCTCGCCATGGGCATCAATGCCGAGCAAATGACGGAACTGGCTGGCGGCAATCACGATGGCGCAGCCGCTGACAAAGCCGAGAATGACCGGGTGGCTAAGCAGGTTGGTCAGCCAGCCCATGCGCAGGGCCGCCATGACGACCAGGATCAGGCCTGAGAGCAAGGCCATGCCGATGGCGGCCTGCAGGAAGCGTTCCGGGTCGCCTGCGGCGATGGCCCCTGCGGCAGAGGCGGTAATCAGGGAGGTGAGGGCGGCGGGGCCTACCGAGAGTGCCCGGCTGGTGCCAAACAGGCCGTAAACGATCAGAGGCAGCATGCTGGCATACAACCCGGTTTCCGGGGGCATGCCAGCCAGCAGGGCATACGCGAGGCCCTGGGGCACCAGTAACAGGGTGACGATCAGGGCGGCAATGGCATCCCCCGTCGCATCGTCCTTGCTGTAGCGAGCCAGCCAGTCGCTGGCCGGTAGCCAGCGCAGCAGTCGGAGGGCTCGCGGCATGGATTACTGGCCCCGGCGCTGGTCGAGGCGGTCGGCCAGTTTGCTCAGGTCATAGCCGGCCTGGCCCGCGGTAGTCAGGATGCTCTGGTTATCTTGCTCCCCGGCCTGACTCAGTGCCCACAGGGTGGTGCAGCGGGTGCCTGTGCGGCAGAACGCGAGTACCGGCGTGTCGGCCAGTGAGACGATGGCGTCGAAGCCATCAATGTCTGTTTCGGCGATGTTACTGCCGACCACCGGCTGGTGGGCGTACTCCAACCCTGCTGCTTCCGCGGCGGCGGCCATTTCGGCGCTGCTGGGCTGGTCTTCACCTTCCCCGTCCGGGCGATTGTTGAGCACCGTGCGGAAGCCGGCATCGGCTACGGCTTGCATGTCTTCCGGGCGCAGCTGGGCGGAGACAAAAAGGGTGTCGGTCAGCTTCTTGAAATCGGTCATAGGTTTCCCTTGATAGCGTTGCCGTTAGTTGTCGGAGGCGATCAGCTTACGCAGTTGTGGCGCCGATCTCATCCTTGGGCGGCAAACAGGTTCAATGGAATTTTGAGGTACTGCACGCCGTTGTCTTCTGCTGGCGGTAGATGGCCTGCCCGCATGTTGACCTGTACCGATGGCAGAATCAGTCGCGGCATGTCCAGGCTGGCATCGCGGGTTTCACGCATGGTCACGAACTCGGTCTCGCTGATGCCGTCGTGGACATGAATGTTGTGCTGGCGCTGTTCGCCCACGGTGGTCTCCCAAATGAAATGGTCGCGGTCGTCGGGCAGGTAGTCGTGGCACAGAAACATGCGGGTGGCGTCGGGCAAGGCCATTAGCGTCTGGATAGAGCGATACAGGGTACGGGCATCACCGCCGGGGAAGTCACAACGGGCGGTACCGTAATCGGGCATGAACAGGGTGTCGCCCACGAACACCGCATCGCCGATGACATGGCTCATGCAGGCGGGGGTGTGGCCGGGCGTGTGCAGGGCCCTGGCCTGGAGATTGCCGACCCGATAGGTCTCTCCATCCTGAAACAGGTGATCGAACTGACTGCCGTCCCGGGCGAAGTCACTGCCGGCGTTAAAGGTCTTGCCGAAGGTGTCCTGCACCGTGCGGATGTGTTCTCCAATGGCCAGCTTGCCGCCCAATTGCTGCTGTAGCCAGGGCGCAGCAGAGAGATGGTCGGCATGGACATGGGTTTCCAGCAGCCATTCCACGGTCAAGGACTGCTCACGTACGAAATCGACAATGCGCTGGGCGCCGCTACAGGAGGTGCGGCCGGCGTTGGCAGCGTAATCCAGCACCGAATCCACAATGGCGCAGTGACGGGTTTCCGGGTCGGCCACCACATAGCTGACGGTATGGGTGTCCTGATCGAAAAAAGCAGTGACATCGGGCCGGGACATGGGATCTCCGTAGGTCGTCGGACAAGATCGGATGCCCTATTTTCAGGCGATTACGGGCCGAATGTCAAATAAGGTTATAAGCTTATTCCCAAAAGAGATATTAAGTGAGGCTTTTCATCCTCAGTGTCCAGCCAGCCAGGATCAGCAGCCCGGATACCAACAGCCATGGCCATACACCGGTGGCCATGAACGGGGTTACCCCAGCTCGCGGTTGGTAGTGGCTATAGAGCACATCGCGGGTGAACTGGGGCAGCTCATCCACCACCTTGCCGTGATGGTCAATCACCGCGGTGACTCCGTTGTTGGTGCCGCGCAACAGCCAGCGGCCGGTTTCCAGTGCGCGCATGCGGGCCATCTGAAAATGCTGGAGGGGGCCGGCAGAGGTGCCGAACCAGGCGTCGTTGCTGATGGTGATCAGGGCATCGGCATCATGGCTTCGTTGCGCCACCAGTTCCGGATACAGAATTTCATAGCAGATAAACGGGGCGATGGTGTGACCCATAGCCGTCAGGTTGGGTTGCTGGGGATCTCCAGGGGTAAAACTGGACATGGGCATGTCGAAAAACGGGATCAGGCCGCGTATCAGGGATTGAAGAGGAACATATTCCCCAAATGGCACCAGTTTTTGCTTGTGATAAACCCGCTCATGGCCCTGGCCATCATCCAGGGGGATGGACGCAATGCTGTTGTAATAGGTAACACCGCTGTCGCTCAGGGTCCGCCAGGGCACACCGGTGATAAAGCCGCCGCCACGTTCGGCCAATGCTTTACCTTCGCTTTCCACAAACGGCGTGATGGCCTGGTACAGCTCGGTGAGGGCGGATTCTGGCCAGATGACCAGATGGCCGTCAGGGATGTGGCTGGTCAGTTCATGGTAAATCTCCCGGGTGCGCGAACGCATGGAGGTTTGCCACTTGAGGTCCTGGGGAATGTTGCCCTGCACCAGCGCGACCTTTTGGTTCTGGCCCGTGGCCTGGGTGAATTGTACGAAGTGCGAGGCTGCCGTGATGACCCCGAGCAGTGAGATAACGGCCAGGCTGGTCAGGCGGGGGGTACCGGCGGTCCGGCATTGCACCGCACAGCTTGCCAGCAGTACCGCGGTGAGCGTCAGCAGCCAGACACCGCCAATAGGCGCGAGGGGGGCAAACGGGGTGTCGATCAGGGCGTAGCCGGCATAAAGCCAGGGAAAGCCGGTCAGGAACCAGCCCCGGAACCAGTCGATCAGCAGCCAGCAGCCGGCAAACGCCAGCGCGGCGCGTCCCAGTCGCCAGCTGGCATAGAAGGCAAGACCATTGAAGAGCGCCAGAAAGGCGGCAAAGAGCGCGGTAAAGGGGATTGCCATCCACAGGGGCACGAAGCCGTAATCATGCATTGAAACGTGCACCCAGCTTACCCCGAAACCGAACATGCCCAGCCCGTAGAGCCAGCCACGCAGCATGGCTTCACGGGCGCTGGGGGCGTGACGCAGGCTCCAGAAGCTGGCGCCGATGCTGACCAGCAGCAGCGGCCAGAGGTCGTAGGGCGCAAAGGCAAGCGGAAATAGCAGGCCGGCAATCAGGGCCAGCAGACGGTCACGCATGGGTATCCTTGTTTTATAGCCGCCTGGCGGCCAACGGTAGAGTCTGTGCAATGGATTGAATAAAGTAGCGGACATAATAACGTTCAACCGCCGGGGGGCAGTTGAACTTTCAACTGGCCCAGGCCTGAAAGGGCAGCGGCGGCTTTGGGGGCATCATAGTGAATCACCCTTGCAAGTACCATCCGGCCACGGAGGCGCTCTGGTTTTGTCGTCATGATGGTCTGTTTCTGTGTCAGCAGTGTGTGGATGGCCGGGAAGACAATCTGGTGGAAGCCCGCTGCCTGTTGTGTAACCAGGATGTGGAGGCCACCGGGCAGTCGGGCGGTGGCCCTCTCTGGCAACAACTGGAGCGTTGCCTGCGGTTGCCCTTCACTCCAGTGCTGTTGCCTGTGTTGCTGGTCTGGGGGCTGGTGGCCGCCTTGATTCCGCCGGTGCCTGAGCTGCTCGCCTTGACCTTGCTGGGCGGCGTGCCGGCATTCGGATTCGGGCAGGCGATCATGGCTGCCCGGACCCATCCGCGCCGGGGGCGGGCGGTGGTGGCTGTCCCTGGCTGGGACGCGTTGTCTTCAGGGCAGGGCTGGAAAGGGGCCTTGTTGCAAGCAGCCCCGGCGTTGCTGGTCATGCTGATGGCCGGGGCGGTGATGTGGTTCTTCTCTGTGCCGGCGGGATTGGTGATGGGGGCCCTGTTGTTGTTACTGGTACCCGCCCTGTGGTTGGCGATCCAGGTGCAGGGCGCCGAGCCAGGTTCTTATGCGGCGGCTCCTGCCTATCTGGTGAGTGTGCCCCGTGACTATGCCGTGGCGGCGGGTCTGGCTTCTCTTGGCGGGTTGCTTGTGGTGGCTGTGTTGCTGGTAGCGGTAGATGTGATGCCGAGCCCGCTGGTGCAGGGGCTCGGCGGTGTGCTCGCGGCTGTCTGGTGGTTATCGTTGGCGGCCCTGTGCGGCGAAATGCTGGGCCGCCATGGGCGGTTGTGGGGCATCAATACCGGGAGCGCGAGAGTGACCACCCCACTGGCCGCTCGACGCCAAAACGTACAGCTATGTGCGGGGCGTTACGACAAGGTATTGCTCAGCACTGCCAAGGTCGTGAAAACCAAAAAGGCCACCGTGGCCGATTGGCAGCGTCTGGACCGATTGCTGCAGGTGCTGGGACGTGAGGATGAGCGACAGGCCAACGCCGAGCCCTATCTGGATGCGCTGGTGAGCGCGGAGAACTGGTCCGCTGCCCGGCAACTGATCGCCGAGCAGCAGCAACGTCAGCCGCAATGGTTGCCGGGCGATCCCGGGCTGCGGTTGGTGTTGGCGCGGGGGCTGTATGACGTTGATCCTAAATTGGTGGTCAATCTGCTCAAGGAAATGCACGAGCGCCACCCGGAGTTTTCCGAGTTGGGTAATGCCTACCTGCTACTGGCCCGTGCGTTGGCAGAAAAATTCGGGCTCGGTGGCAAGGCTGAGCAGTACCTGCGCTTCGTGGAAAGCCATTGCCGCGATGCCAGGCTACGGCAGCAGGTAGCGGAGTACAGAGCGGCCTGGGGGGCGTAGCGATCTGGGCCGCTATGGTTCACTGTGTTGTGGGGTGGCTGTCCCGATAACGTTGTTGTAGCTGTGAAATCAGGTTTTCCATGGAGGTTGCCGAGACGCTGGTGGGGTTGCCGTTCAGGGTGGCCGATACCGGTATGGAGACTCCGGCTGCCGCCACTGCGGTTTCCTTGTAACCACTGAGCAAGTAAAGGTTGGCCTTGCTCGAGGCGAGTTCGTCCGCACTCACGTTGGCTGCGTTGAGCAGTTTCAGCGGGTCGGTAATAAAGGCGGTTTTTGCGATTTTCAGGCCGGTCAGCAGATTGGCGTTACGCAGGATTTTTGCCTCTTCCATAATCTTGGCCTGATTGACGGGAAAGTCATCGGTGGCCAGATACAAATCAAAGTGGACCTGACTTTTGGCCACGGCAAAGTCGGCCAGTGCCAACCGGAATGATTCGATATCGGCGAGGGCTTGATCATCACCGGGAGCGAGTGAGTCCTGTTGCCAGCGTTGCGCCAGGGGTTGATCGAAGCCTGCGATAAACTGGCCATAACGTGCTGCACCAATGAGGCTGCCTGAAGGCGGTAGCTCAGAGAGCAGACGCTGGCTGTCCAGTGCGAAGACTTTCAGATAATCCGCAGCGGGGAAGCGCTCATCGAAGTTATCCATCTTGAGAATGAAGTAGGGATATTGCTGTGGCACCACGGCGCTGTAATGGGTTTTGCTGTCTTGCGACCAGTGCTGGCTACGGTTGAGCAAGGAGAACATATCGGCACTCACACCATCGCAATCGAGTGTGTCTGCCTGAACGGACTGGGTGCCATTCATCAGCCGTGTTGTGGCGGCATAGAGGCCATCACTGTCAGCCAGAGTGGCCTGGTCCATGCGCAGGCTAACGATGGGGGCGATGCCCTTGCCGTAGGTAGCGGGTAACCCGGACCACGTGCCGGGATGAAAATACGGATCCACATAACTGAGGAAGTTCATGCAGATGTCTGCGGGCAGTCCGGGGTAGGGACGTTTCTGGGTGAGTTTTCCGTTGCTATCCAGCGTCAGTACCGTGGGCTCCAGAACGATGTGTGCATTGTCGGCAAGCTGGTCCTGCATCGCCTGATACAGGTACAGCGCATAAAAACTGGTTTTTTCCAGACTCTGTTGCAGGGCCTTGGGGTTAATGTCCAGTTGACGTTTGAATTTGGCCACCATCTTTTGTTCTTTCTGATCCGCCATTCTGGCCATGTAGGGCGTATGGTCGGCAAACAGGGTGGCAATAGCGTCGCGGTGTTGCGGTTCGATCCCCGCGGGATAACGAATGCTGATGACCGGGAGGGTCGTCGTTGTCTGATTGAGAGAGGGAGCCGGCTGATAGTAGCGGTCCGGCAGATTGTTGCGGGGAATGTCGGCGCTGTTACATCCGCTGATACCTGCCACCAGCAGGCCGAAGGCTGTGATTCTTTTCAACATGGGTATTCCTTTATCGTCAGCGGGTCAGTGCTTTGGCTCGATGGGAGAGCCCTTCTTTTTCCAGCGCCTGACGCAGGGTTCTGATTGCACTCTTGCGGGACTCATGGTCATCCAGTTGCCCCACCAGCGCTTCCGCCTGCTGGAACTCTCCGGCCCGGGTCAGGGTTTTGACCAGCTGCCAGCCGGCCTGGGTTTCGATGGGGGTGTGACTGCGTTGGCGGAACTGTTTCCAGCATTGGCTGACCTGGGTCGCCTGTCCCGGGGCATCAGCGGGGTGGCTGAACAGGGTGTTGGCCAGGTGCTGCCAGGCAAGTTCCTCTTGGGCCAGTTGCAGTGCGGTGAATTGCCCGGTGAGCGCATCAAACTGCTGCGGCTCGCTCTCCAGAAGGTTGCCGAACGCGTTGGCCGCAGCCTCGCCGTCCAGTCGGGCGAGGGCTTCCCAGCCCTGGGTTAATCCCTGTTGCTGTTCCGGGGTGAGCGCCGGTGCCGCCTGGGTGTCAGTTGCATCAAAGGATTCGCGGGGCAGCAGTATCTGAACCAGCAGCGCGCTGCCAGCCAGCGCAATGATGCCGGCGCACAGGGCGGGCAGCAGAGGGTCGGCCTGCAGGGAAAGGGCAGCCAGCAGGGCGGCGGGAAGTGCCCACAATGCCACGGCGGGAAGCGTCAGTTGTTTGCCGTTGTCACCGGGTAACGTCAGCGACAGGGGCGTTTTCTGGCTGGCGATGGCTGCGCCGAATAACCCCAGCAGGGCGGGAGCGGCGCCATGCAACGGCAGTTGGCCAGGCTGTGCCAGTAGCAGATAGCCGCCACCGGCAAGCAGGCAGCCGGCAATCCAGACCAGCAAGGTTTTGCCATGACCGATGCGCTGTTCCAGCGGGGCGGCCAGAGGCACCAGTAGTGCCAGTGCCAGCAGCGTCAGCCAGAGCGGGGCGCCGGTGAGCGGAGCGGTGAAAAAGTGGGCCGGTCGCGGGGCCTGATCGGTGAGCCCCCAGCGATACAGGGGGCTGCTGGCCAGTTGTGCGGGGACTTGTGACCGCAAGGTCTTCCACTGCTCTCTTTGTGAGGCAGTCCAGAAATCTCGGGCGCGGGCGTCGCTATCGGCAACAAAATCGTTAGCGAACAGGGCAGCTGCGTAGGCGTGGTGGTCACCCTGGCTGAGCTGTTGTTCCAGCCGGCGGGCTTGCTCGCCCTGGCCGTTGAAGCGTAGCCAGGAGAGGTAGTTATCCCATTCCAGCTGTTGCAGTCCGCTTTGTGCGTACCAGACCAGTGCGGGTTGTTTGCCTTGCCCGCTATTGAACAGCGCGCCTGCCAGCAGGCAGAGCGCCAGTGTCAGGATAACCCAGGGCAAGCGCTGCCAGATGGCGGTGTCAGCTTTCTGCCTCACTGACGATGTTGTCATCCTGTTCTTCCCCCGGCGGTGTCACCCGCAGCAATCTTATTGTTCTGCCGTCGGCGCTGAGTACGGTGAAGAGATAGCCGTTCAGCTCCACGCTTTCATCCCGTCCTGGCAGGCGCCCGAACTTCTGCATCACCAGTCCCCCGATGGTGTCGAACTCTTCATCGCTGAACTCGCAGTTGAAGTGTTCGTTGAAGTCGTCGATGGGCGTCAGGGCCTTGACGGTATATTCCTCGTTATCCAGATCCTTGATCAGGTAATCGTCTTCTTCGATATCGTGCTCGTCTTCGATTTCTCCGACGATTTGTTCCAATACATCCTCGATGGTGACCAGCCCGGCCACGCCACCGTACTCATTGACGACGATGGCCATGTGATTGCGGCTGATACGGAATTCCCGCAGCAGGGAATCCAGTCGTTTGGACTCGGGTACTACCATAGCCGAGCGGATGTGATCCTTGATGGCAAAACGGTCCATACGGGCCGGTTCGAGGATCAACGGTAGCAAATCCTTGGCCAGCAGAATGCCAATCACTTCATCCGGATCGTCGCCCAGCACCGGGAAGCGGGAATGGGCACAGTCGATGATCGTTGGCAGAAAGTCCCGAGGGTCGGAGCTGGCCTTGATACTGACCATCTGGGAGCGGGGGATCATGATTTCCCGCACCTGCATGTCGGCCACACCAATGGCCCCTTCAATGATGCCGAGGGTGTCCCCGTCGATAACGTCGCTGTCGCGCATGGAGCGCATCAGGTCCAGTAATTCGCTCCGGTCTCCCGGAGTGGAAGAGAAAAACTGGCCGACACGCTCCAGCCAACTTCGGCCGGTACCGTTATCCGAGTAATCGTCTGACATCAGGGGGCTTGCTCCGTGTTGTGGTCGGGCCCGGCGTAGGGGTCGGAATAGCCCAGTTCGCCAAGCGCTTGAATTTCCAGGTTTTCCATGACGGCAGCGTCGTCGTCATCAATGTGATCATAGCCCAGCAAGTGCAGAACGCCATGGGTGACCATGTGAGCCCAGTGGGCATCCAGAGCCTTGCCTTGCTCGTCGGCTTCACGGCGAACTACGGCATCACAAATGATGATGTCGCCAAGCAGGGGGTCAATGGCATCCTGTGGTAATCCTTCCGGCATTTCAAACGGGAAGGAGAGCACATTGGTGGGTTTGTCCTTGTCGCGGTAGTCGCGATTCAACTCGCGAATTTCACTCTCATCGACAATCCGCAAGGTAATATCACCAACCACACCGCCTGCGGCGCGGCTGGCATTGCGCACCCATTCGCACAGGTGGTTTTCGTCGGGGGCATCCGGAGCGTCGGTGGCCCACTGGATCTCAACGGTCGGGGTCGGTATCCCGTTCATGACGGTCGTAGGCCTCTACAATGCGTTGAACCAGCGGATGGCGAACCACATCCTTGCTGTCGAATCGGGTGATGCCGATACCTTTCACCTCTTCCAGGACTTCCAGGGTATTGATCAGCCCAGAGCGTTGATGGCGGGGCAGGTCAATCTGGGTAACGTCACCGGTGATCACGGCACGGGTGCCGAAACCAATACGGGTGAGAAACATCTTCATCTGTTCCGGGGTGGTGTTCTGGGCTTCGTCCAGAATCACAAAGCTGTTGTTCAGGGTGCGGCCGCGCATGTAGGCCAGCGGAGCGACCTCGATCACCATGCGCTCCATCAGCTTGGCCACTTTTTCGAAGCCCAGCATTTCATAAAGGGCGTCGTAAAGGGGACGCAGGTAGGGATCGATTTTTTCGGCCAGGTCGCCGGGCAGGAAACCCAGCTTTTCGCCCGCTTCCACCGCCGGGCGCACCAGCAGAATACGCTGGACTTCGGCTCTTTCCAGGGCGTCGACGGCACAGGCTACGGCCAGCCAGGTCTTGCCGGTGCCGGCCGGGCCAATGCCGAAGTTGATGTCGTGCTGGCGAACCTTCTTGACGTATTCGCGCTGGTGTTCGCCGCGGGGTTTGATACGCACCCGACGGGTACGAATTACCACCTCGTCGGTGGGAAAGGCGACGGTGTTGTCGGCCTTGTCAGCCACGTTGGATTGCTGCAGGTGCAAATGCACCATTTCCGGGGTCAACTCGGTGCCGTCACGGGTCTGGTCGTACAGCTCGTTGAGGATGGCCCGGGCCGCTTCCACCAGATCCGGCTCGCCGGCCAGATGAAACTGGTTGCCGCGGTTATGAATATCCACGTGCAGCCGGTTGGCGATCTGCTTGATGTGCTCGTCCAGATGGCCGCAGAGGCTGGCCAGGCGACGGGAATCGTTCGGTTCGAGGCTGATGTGCTGTGAAGCGAGTGGTGTGTCCAAGATGGAAAAGGTGGCCCTTCGGGCTGTTGCGGTGGCTTCCAGAATACCCCGAAGCCAGGCTACGGGGAAGCGAAATTCGCGGTGCAGGCTAGCGCGTGTATTGACCATCAGCAAGCCCGCCGGGGCGAATGTCGAACAACCGGCAGGGGGCTCCAAGACGCAGGGCTTTACCGTAAGTCATCAAAGCCTTACTCAATGTTACATCCGTTGGCGTTGTCTGCGGGTATCAGCAGCAGGATCTCGCGTCCCCACCAACCGGCTGTGGGCCGGAATTGATATCCATCAAGGAGATAACGCATGAATGCGAACGGCAAAGGTTTTTTGTGGCTTTCACCGCTGGCCATGGCGGTAGCGCTGGCAGCCTGTGGGAGTGACGATAACGACCGGGGACGGATTACCCTCCCGGGTGAGCAGCCGGGCAATCAACTGCTGGTGATGCATAACGGCAGCAGCAATGCCGGACAGGTGGATCTGCTGGATGGCCGCCTGAATGTGATCCAGACATTTAACGCCGATGCCAATGAAGGCATTGCGCTGGACCTGCTGGGGAATCTCTATGCCGCCAACGACAGTGGTGGCGCCCCGAGCCGTTTGCAAGCGCTGCACAAGGTGGTGGAGCGCAGTGATAATGCCTCTGCGGTCTCGACTCTGGATCGCTCCCTGCCTGCCGCGGGGTCTATGACACTCAAGGGGATTGCGATTGCCCATGAAGCAGGGTTGGTCATGGCGGCCAATCTGGGTGGCAACAGTATAGAAGTCTTTGGTACTGCCGCCGGTGAAAACGCGGTTCCGCTGGCCAGTACTCCCTTGGCGGGCAACGCCTGGGATCTGGTATACGACGAGCCATCTGATCGGCTGTTTCTGGCCATGACCAATGGCACGGTGGTGGTCGTGGACGATTATGTGGCTGGCGGGTTCATGGCGACTCCGTCACGTACCCTGACCCCGGATACGGCCGGTACGGTCTCTAATATCCACGGTATTGCCTACCAGGCGGACACCGATACGTTGGTGATTACGGATGTGGCTGACGCTGCAGTCGCTGATGACGGGCGCTTGTATGTGATTGGTAATGCTTCCACGGCTAATGGCACGGTAACCCCCTCCCGGTCCCTGTTTGGCCCGGCCACGATGATGGGTAACCCGGTGGACCTGGTGCTGGATGGCGACAAGGCGTACATCGCGGAAAAATCCAATGATGCGGTGCTGGTCTACAACAATGTGGTCTCCGGTAATTCGGGTGATGTGGCGCCGGATAATGTCGTCGACAGCACCAAACCGGAGTCTCTGGTGCTGGTGGTCAACCAGCCGGTGCTGGCAGACCTTTCTGACATTGATGAAAGCGGCACGGGCTTCACAGGCGTTGCGGTGACCAGTAATGCGCCAGCGTCACCCTCGGACCCGGATGTCGTGGTGCTGGACCTCGATCTGGGCGCCATGCAGCGTGGCTTTACCACTGGACTGGATCGCGAAAGCCTGGGGTTCAATCAAATGGGCGATGCCTACATCACCTATGACACCGGCTTGGCGGTGATCAACCGCCTGGCCACGGGCCGTGATGGTGAAATGTTTGCTGCCAGCCGCGATCGGCTGATTGAGGGCGCCAACACCGGATTGTCATCACCCAAAGGATTTGATGTAGCGGACCAGCAGGGCTGGGTGCTGGTGACCGATAATGGTGACCCGGCGGTGCGGGTCTATGGTGCTCAGGCCGGTGGCGATGTGGCCCCTCTATTCAGTACTTCCTTGAGTGTGGCGCCCTGGGATCTGGATTATGACCCCGATGAAGACCGGCTGTATGTTGCGCTCACCGATGGTTCGGTGGCGGTCTTCGACGAGTACAGCACTCGCCGTGGCAGTGCGGGAGCTGACAGGGTCATCACTCCGGCAGAGGGCGGGGTGGCCTTTGCCGCCCCCACAAATCTTCACGGTATCGTGCATGTGGCAGAAACCGATCAGCTGATTCTTTCTGATGTTGGCAGTGGCGCAAATCCTACCGATGGCAAGTTGTACGTGCTTGGCAATGCGTCTGGTGCTGATGGGCTCACGGAGGTGTCGGTGCGCATTGATGACGGTGATAATAATGCGGTTGGTGCCACCCAGCTGGGCAACCCGGTGGATATTGCCTTCGACGGTGAGCATCTTTATGTGGCGGAGAAGTCCCAGGGCATGGTGCTGCGTTTCGACAACATTCTGTCCTCCACTGGCGGCGATGTGGCGCCGTCACTGACCTGGATGCAGTCCGCTCCGGAATCCGTGTCACTGATCAGCGATGATCTTGGGCGCAGCCCGGAGTAACGGTAAGCACAGCCTGTCTTGACACGGTCTTCTCGTGGGGTGGTGGAGTATCAAGGCTCCATTACCCTTTCGGGAAACCGTTTCATGGATGATATCTCCGCAGATCTGGAGGCCGGCAATGCCCTGATGCAGGCATGCGCTGGTGGCGATCGGCAGGCCTTTCACCAACTTTATCTCAATGAGGCGCCGCGCATGCTGGCCTTTGCGCGGCGCTTTACCGGTGAGTCAGCTTGCGCCGAAGATGCCCTGCAGGACACCTTTGTACAGGTCTGGAAAAACGCTCACCGTTTTCGCCATGAGCGAGGCAGTGCACGCGCCTGGTTGTACGGATTACTCCGCTACCGTTTGCTAAACCAACAACGGCGGTCATCGCGCTACGAAGTCGGTCATCTGCCAGATGAAAGCTGGCCGGATCCGGGGTTGTCTCCCGAGCAGTGCTCGCTGGCAGACAATGATCGCAAGGTGATGATCGAATGTCTCAAAACACTGCGATTGGAGCGTCGTCGCCCCATCCTGATGGCTTACTACATGGGGCTGTCCTATGAACAGATAGCGGATTCTCTTGCGGTGCCGCTGGGGACCATCAAGAGCCGTATTCGATCTGGATTAAAAGGGTTACAGGAGTGTTTGCGACTATGATTCCTGATGATCCGCAGGAACGGCAGCTACTGATTGCCGAGCATGTGCTGGGATTGCATGACCCGCAACGCCGCCAGGAGATAGATGCCTGGCTGGCGCAAGATGAGGACGCGTCGCGGCTGGCTGGTCACTGGCAGGAACACTGGCTTGGGGCAGCAGAGCTGCTTGAACCGGCCCCGTTGCCTTCAAGGTTGTGGCGCCGGATTGCCCGTCAGGCAGGTGTGGCACCTTCCCGTTGGCAGTGGGTGTGGCAGAGTCCTGTTGTGTGGCGCACGGTGAGTGCAAGCCTGCTGGTCGTGGTGGCCTTGCTGTTGGGGCCCTTGCGTCAGCCAGCACCGGTCTACACGGTGATCTTGCAGGCGCCGGGAGAGGCTGCTGCGCCGGGTTGGCGAGTCACGGTCTCCGCGTCAGGTGACCTGCAACTGATTCCTCTGCAGGAGGTGGCGTATCCCCGTCAGCACAGTGTCCAGTTCTGGACCCTGCAAGATCCGGCCAAGGGACCGCGATCGCTGGGGCTGGTGGAGCGGGGCCAGCCGGTAGTGATTCCTGCATCGCAGGTGGGAGAGGTGAAAAGCGGGCAGCTGTTTGAGCTGACCCTGGAACCCCCCGGCGGTTCGCCGGGGGATCGTCCAACCGGGCCGGTGTTGTTTATCGGCCGTGCGGTGGCTTTGTAACGTGGCTATTACCCCGGGTTGCGTGGGTCCGTACCGAGCAGGGAGTTGCTGTAGGCTTCGGCGATGGTGACGTCCACGAACTTGCCAATCAGGTCCGTGTCGTCGCAGCGGAAGTTCACTACCCGGTTGTTCTCGGTGCGGCCCTTGAGCTGGCCAGGGTCCTTCTTGGAAAAGCCGTCGACCAGAATGCGCTGGGTGCTGCCCACCATCTTGCGGGAGATGTCCTGGGCATTCTGGTTGATGCGTTGCTGAAGAATCGCCAGCCGCTGTTTCTTGACCTCCATGGGCACGTCGTCTGGCAGGTCGGCTGCCGGGGTGCCGGGGCGGGCACTGTAGACAAAGCTGAAGGACATATCGAAACCGATCTCGTGGATCAGGTTCATGGTGTCTTCGAAGTCGCGGTCGGTTTCACCGGGGAAGCCAATGATGAAATCGGAGCTAAACGAGATATCCGGGCGAATCCGCTTGAGCTTGCGCAATTTGCTCTTGTATTCCAGCACCATATGGTTGCGCTTCATCATGGCGAGAATGCGGTCGGAACCGGATTGCACGGGCAGGTGCAGGTGGCTGACCAGCTCGGGGACTTCGGCGTAGACCTGAATCAGGGCATCCGAGAATTCCACCGGGTGGCTGGTGGTGTAGCGAATGCGGTCGATGCCATCGATGTCACGGATCAGCAGGATCAGGTCGGCCAGATCCAGTACCTCGCCGTTGGCGCCCTGGCCACGGTAGGCATTCACGTTCTGCCCCAGCAGGTTGACCTCGCGAACGCCCATTTCTGCCAGGTGTTCGATTTCCGCCAGTACCGGCTGTACCGGGCGACTGACTTCTTCTCCCCGAGTGTACGGCACCACACAGAAGGTGCAGTACTTGGAGCAGCCCTCCATGATGGACACAAACGCGGTCGGGCCGTCGACGCTGGGCTCGGGCAGGTTGTCGAACTTTTCGATCTCCGGGAAGGTCACATCGATGGCCAGTTCACGGGTGCTGGCGGCCTGGGTGATCAGCCCGGGCAGGCGGTGCAGGGTCTGGGGGCCGAAGACCACGTCCACATAGGGGGCCCGGTCACGGATGGCGTCGCCTTCCTGACTGGCCACGCAGCCGCCGACGCCGATAATCATGTCGGGCCTGGCTTCCTTGAGCTTTTTCCAGCGGCCAAGCTGATGGAAGACCTTTTCCTGGGCTTTTTCCCGGATCGAGCAGGTGTTCAGTAGCAGAACATCCGCTTCATCAGGGTTGTCGGTCTGCTCAAGGCCGTGGCTGGATTCGAGCAGATCCACCATGCGGGTGGAATCGTACTCGTTCATCTGGCAACCGTGGGTCTGGATGAAAAGCTTGCGTGCCAAGGGGCACCTCCATCTATGGTGGCCACCCTTTTGGGTTGCCTCACCGTCGAATAGCGTCAAAATGGGCGCGGATTATATCAACCGGAGCGATCATGCGAAAACTGCCGTACATCCTGCCGATGCTGTTACTGGTATTGCTGGCCGGGTGTGACAAGCCGGAAAGCGACCTGCCTGTAAATACTCGCCTGGGGGGTGAGTTTACGCTGACTGACCAGGACGGGCAGCCCTATACCCACGCGGACCTGAAGGGCCAGGTCTCGGTCCTGTTCTTCGGTTATACCCATTGCCCGGATATTTGCCCGGCGGTACTGGCCCGGGTGGCGCAGGTCTATCGGCAACTGGATGAGGCCGGGGAGGCAGAAGGCTTCCAGCCTGTTTTCATTACCTTTGATCCGGAGCGGGATACGGCCGAACACCTGAAGCAATACCTGCCCTGGTTCAAGGCTGACATGATTGGCCTGACCGGTAGCCTGGAGCAGATTCGGCAGGTTGCGGAACAATACGGGGTGGTGTTCATCAAGGGCCAGGAAAAACAGGATTACCTGTTTACCCATAGTGACTATATCTATCTGCTGGACGATCAGGCGCGGGTGCGCAAGCTGTATCCGGCGGATTTCAAGATTGATGAGGTGATAAACGATGCGAAAAGCCTTCTTTAAGGGACTGCTTGGCGGTTTGCTGGTGTTGGCGGTGCAGGGCCATGCTGGCGAAATTGAAACACTTGAAGTGAATGATGCCTGGTTGCGTGCAGCGCCACCGGTTGCCTCATCCATGGCGGGGTACCTGACCTTTACCAATGAAGGGATACAGCCAAGAACCGTGGTGGGCATTACCAGTGACTTTGCCGGGCATGTGATGTTGCATGAAACGGTGACCCGGGACGACGGCACCCGTGCCATGCAGCATCTTCACCGTTTGACGGTGGCACCGGGAGAGACGGTCACCTTGGCGCCGGGTGGCAAGCATTTGATGTTCATGGATCTCAAACGGGTGCCGGGCGAGGGTGAAGCGGTGCAAGTTTGCTTCGATGTGGAGGTGTCTGTGGATTGCGAGACGATTCCGGTGCGAAAAGCGGCCCCATCGGACAGTTGAAGGAACGTTCCAATCCAGCATAATGCCATGCTTTTGTCGTAGCCTATTATCATCCCAATGGGCTAGTTAGGCATGGGAGAGTCATGAAACGCATCGTATTTGCCGTTTTGGCGGTATCAATGGGGAGCAACACGGTGTGGGCGGAGACGCCACACAGTGATGTGGAACAACAATTACAGGAATACGAACGACGCCTGCAGCAACTGGAGAGTGATCAGTACCACTCTGCGGTGGATGATCGTTTGCGTATCAACGGGTTTATCTCTGCGGGCATGAGTCAGGCAAATGCGGACACCACCGCAGGCGAGGCAAGTCATATCGATGGCGCGGATGACGATTGGAGTCATGATGCCCTCACCCGTGCCGGGATTCAGTTCAATGCCCGGATCAATGATCGTGCAGAGGCGGTGGTGCAGTTGTTTGCCTCCGGTCAGGACGATTTTGACGCCGAGATTCAATGGGGGTACCTGGACTACGACCTCACGGACACGGTAGCCATCAAGGCGGGCCGGATTGTGGCGCCGTTTTATATGCACTCCCAGTATGTTGATGTGGGCTATGCCTATCCCTGGGTCAGCCCCCCGGCTGAGGTGTACCAGCTGGCACCGATCAAGACCATGGAAGGGATTGAAGCCGCCTGGTCATTCAACACCGGGGCCTTGTCTCATCGGCTGGCCGCGTTCTGGGGGTCCAGCACGGTCGATGGTGGGCCACGGACTGGCAACGCCAACTTTCAGGCAGACGACCTCAGCGGGATTAACCTGACGAGCCGTTGGCAGGACTGGAGTTTCCGCGCCTCGTATTCCGGTGCATCAGTTACCGTTCCCCAGGACGATCTTAATGCGCTGGTGCCGCCTGCCCCGCTTCTTGGGCTGACACTGGATGATGTCTACACCTATTTTGCCGGGCTCGGTCTGCAATATGACGACGGTAGCTGGTTTATGGCCACGGAAGTGGCTCGCCTGAGCTTCAGCAACTGGTATCCCAGCAGCGAGAGCGGTTACGTGTCGGTGGGCAAATATCTGGGCAAATGGATGCCGCTGGTGACCTGGGCGGCGGTGTATCCGGACGAGCTCGATGAGCAGTTGCCGGGTGCCCTCAATGATGGCCTGGCAGAGCGCCAGAAGAGTTGGACCGCAGGGTTACGTTATTCCCTGACGGATGCCATCGCACTGAAGGGGGAGTACAGCTACTACTATGATTTTTCGGATGAAGACGTGACGACCAATGGCTTTTTTGTCGTGACTGATGGCGGGGCGTTGGAAAACGATCATGCCAGCGTGGTACGTCTCAGTATGGATCTGGTTTTCTAGGGAGTGGAAAAAATGAAAAGTCTTCTGGTTGTCTTCTTTCTGCTCCTGACGGGTGCTGCACAGGCTGGCATCGTGGTAGTGGTTTCCAAAAGCAGTGATCTGGCAGGGTTGACCCGCAATGAAGTGCGTCAGATCTTTAATGGCCAGCTGAATCGGGTTGGCGAAGTGTCCGTGAAGCCGTTGGATATGCCGGTGGCCGCGAGCCAGCGGGAGCTGTTTTACCAGCGGGTCATGGGCAAGTCCGTAGAGCAGATGAAAAGCTACTGGGCACGCATGATCTTTACTGGCCGGGGTATGCCGCCGCGGGAAGTCTCCAGCGATAGGGAGATGACACTGTTGGTGGGGTCTGATCGGCATTTCATCGGTTACATGGACGAGGCCGATGTTACCTCGGATCTCAAAGTCGTGTTCCGGCCTTGAGAGACTGCTTTTCCCTGCTCCCTGCGAGGGGAGCAGGGGGAAAGCGTTTTAGGTTTTCCCTGTTGTGGTGGTCGTCCTGGTTGCCCCCTTGCCCTGAGCAGCAGTATATCGCTGTCTTCCTGACCGTCTGTTTTCCTACCCGTTTTGGGGTGCTTTTCCTCTGTTGGTGGTGTGGCTCTCATCGTAGACTGCTGCCATGAAACGACCCCTGCTTGTCTTGCTGCTGATTGCCCCGATTTATGTTCTGGCGGACTGCCGGGATCTTGCCCCCGATCGTGGCGTGCCGGTGGCCAGTGAGGGTGAATGGATGCTGGCAACCCTGAATCTGTGGCGTCTTCGTGATGCCGTCAAGGATGCGGATCTGGATTCCCCCTTGCCGCCCAAGCGGGTTGAGCAGCGTTTGGATGCCATTGCCCGATTCATCACGACACACCTGCAGGCCCCTCATGCGCTGGTGCTTCAGGAAGTGGAGAATCGCGCATTGCTGGATTCACTGGCTGAGCGGTTGACGGCCAGCGGTTATCGTTACCGTTCTGTGCTGATTGAAGGCAACGATCCTTCCGGCATGGATGTGGGCTTGCTGTACCGTGCGCCAGTGGTGTTGGAAAACCCCCGTGCCCTTTTTGCCGCAGAGCCATTTCAGGGGCACCCGCTTTATTCTCGTCCGCCATTACGGGTGTCGTTGCAAGCGCCCATGAAAGCGGATCTGGTGATAGTGCACCTGCGCAGTGCGCGTGATCTGGCCTCGTCGAGGGTGTTCGAGAAGCGCAGACGGCAGGCGGCACGTCTCGCACAATGGGTTGGCAATCAGACAGGGCCCGTGATCGTGGCGGGTGATTTCAACAGCACCTGGGGTGCCGGTCGCTTCTCGGACAGCTATCGGCAATTCGCGCTTGCCGGCCTGTTCAACGTTTGGCAGGCATTGGAACCCTCGGAGCGTTACTCCTACCGTTACCGCTGTCGCCCCCAGGCACTGGATCATGTCTGGTTGTCTCCCACGCTGAAACATCGTCTTAAAGCGGTAGCGGCCAGTCGCGGGAACGCCGGGCGCTACAAGAGCCTGTATGGAACAGATGGCGTATCACCAGTTTCTGATCACGATGCGCTGGTGGTGTATTTTGAGCGCTAGACGGTGAGTGTCGGAAGTCGGAGCGGGTAAACGTGCGTGGGGTGGGGTGGCGTATGTTGCATGAAGCAAGCATGCGTAAATCGGGTTAAAAAGACGCCGCGGGGTTGCTTGCGTGTTTGCGAGGACCAGGGAGAGCCCCGCGGCGTTGAAACAGTGGGCGGCAGTTGCCGCCCGAGATGCCGTGCAGTGCTTACAGCGGGAAGCTGTAGCCAACAACGAACAGCGGATCCTGCTCATCGGTAACCGGGGCAGCAGACTCGCTATCGACAACCTTGGACACAGTGAAGGTCAGGTTTTCGATGGGAGAGTAGCTCAGGTCAACGTGGGCATAGTCGCTGTCGTCAGCGTCGAACATGAACGCACCCGCAGTGATAGCGAACTTGTCGTATTCGTAACCCAGAGTCAGGTACAGGTCGTCACCGAAGTTCTCGTCTTCGGAATCGCTCAGATCGTTGGCGCTGACATAACCGGTCAGGCTGAAGCCTGCGACGCCTACGCTGGCAATCAGTTCAGCCAGCTCACCTGCGCCTACATCATCTTCCGGGTAAACGTAGGTCCAGTAGGAGATGTCGTAGCTCAGGCCACCTGCTTCGCCGCCGAAACCGGCATAGAAGTCAGTTTCAGTGGAAGTGGTGCCTGCAGAGTTAACAGAGGTACCAGCGGAGGATACCCAGGTACCGGCGTAGAAGCCTACGTCGGTGGTGAAATCCAGGCTGCCGGAAACGTTTGCAGTACCAGCAGACACGTCCTGACCACGCCACAGGTACATGCTGGCAATGCCCAGGCTACCGCTGATTTCTGCAGCAGCAATGGCAGGCGCCATTACGCTGGCAGCTGCAACCGCAGAGGCGATAACCGTTTTCTTCAGACCAAATACGTTCTTCATGTGCAACCCTCTTAACAAGTCTTAATTGTTCAAGTGTGCGCTAGTGGCGCACCGCCTATCAGGCTCGCATAAGCTATTGCAGAGAGCGTGCCAGTTTTTATTTTCTTTTTTAAAACAGAGGGTTGCTGTTTTGTTGGGGAGGAGGAAGGGGTGTAAAGAGGCTGCAATAGAGGTATTGGTGCACCGTTATTGTGCGGTGCACCAAATTGGTATGTTGTTTATGGGCATTCCCAGTCAACCCGGACGGCATCGGCAGACTGACCCTTGCTATCGGTAATGGATAGTCCGCACTGTGCCTGGCTGTAATTGAACACCGCTTGATAGTGCTCGCCAGCAACGGCCTCAAATTGCAGCGCGACCCGGCAGCGGTCGCGCTGGGTGCTGTTGGGATGTTTCTGGTTGTAGATGATACCGACCCGAGTCTGGCTGGAAGGGGCCAGAGTGGTGGTCACTTCCGTGCTCTTTTTCATGGTCTCAAGCAAGTCGTTGAGCGCGTCTCCGCCCATGGGTTTCTGGGCGATGGAGTACTCGGTGGACTGGAAGCCCTTGCCCGGAACACAGATAGCCGGTTGGGCCGCGGTATCGTTACTGGTAAAGGTGATCTGGGCTGTGTCGTCACCGTAGGGGGCCTGATAACCAAAGTTCTGGCAGCCTGCAAGGACCAGTACCAGAGCCGGAGCGAATCGTTTCATACCTGAAATTCCTGAGATCGGGTTTGGGCAAGTGTAAGCCAGTGAGCCTGATGACCCAACTGTGTGCATCAAAATGATGCAAATCCAGGGCCAGCTTCATGAAGTCTCACTATTGGTGGCTGAACCAGTGCTGTATTGCCTGATGGCTTAGCTGTTTACGCTCGGCAGGTGAGGGGAGCCAGTTTCCGGCATTGGCGGTCATGGCGGTGAGAAATTCGAACAACGGCAGATGTTGGCGCAGCACCCGGTGGTGGCGATGAGAGATTACCGGGTTGAAGTAGCCAAAGAAGTCGAGCATTTGCCGGGGATTCTTGCGCACCCAAAGCCAGGAGCCCATTTCCAGTGTAAAGGGCAGAAAGGTATGCGCTGGCGCTTTCTCTTGAGCGTCATCGTAGAGGTAGTCCCACAGGTCGCCATGAGTGGTGTAGTTAACGGACTGAGGTTCAATCAGGTAGGGGTGATGATGAGGGTAGGTGCCCTCCAGGGTTTGTTTAAGCCGGTAGACCTCGCCAATGTGTGGAATGGGCCTGTGGCTACGGGCGTAGCAGCACCATATTCTGTCCCGGCGCCCAAAGCCGCTGTGGCAATCAATGCTCATGGAGAAAGGCGCGGGAAACAACTTTTCCTGCACCACCCTGGCCACGGCCTGAGCTTCTGGCTCCATGGGGTCGCCGCTCTTTCCTCTGTACCAGGGAAGGTGTCGGGAAATGCGATGCCCACCTACCAGAAACGGTACCTTGCCCATGGCATCCACCGGGGCGTTACGCATTAGATCAACCCCGTTGGGATTGCTGCGGGTGCGGTTCCAGATGCCGCCGGGGTTGATCATCGGCATGAACACCAGCCGCACCTGCTCGAGTCGCCGGTGGAGCTGATCATCCCACTGCAAGCGATGGATAAGGCTATGCAGCCATGACATCAGAACCTGGCTGCCAATCCGTTCGACGCCGTGAACGCCACCGAAAAAACCAATCACCGGAGCCCGGGGAGCGGTGGATCCCATCTCGATAACTTTGATGGGCAGGCTGATCTTTCCCATGGGAACGTCATGAACGGTACTGACCCGCAAATGCCGTTTGCCATGCCGGATCAGGGATTCCAGCTCCAGCAGTTCCGGCAGGTGGCGTTGCAACAGGTAGAGTCGTTCTTCCATAGGCGGGGCAGGGCAGGAGCAGAATGTGTCGGAGAGGTTACTGCAGGGAGGTAACAGAAATGTGAAAGCTCACAGCTATCAGCTATCAGCTATCAGTTGTGAGCTGTGAGTTACAAGCTACAAGCTACGCTTGATTAGAAGGGAAATCCAAATAGTTCCGAGGTATTTTGAAGAACGGAAACGCCTTCCAGATCGTTGAGTTCGGCGCCAATAAATAACCCGAGCACCTAGTAGGAACGTAGCGCAGCGAAGTAACGCACGCAGTGCGGCCCCGAAGGGGTGAGCGAAGCGAATAACCATGCTTGCATGGCGAACCGAGCCTAGGCGAGGTATGGATTCCAGAGCTTATGAAAGACACGGCTCGCATTGCGAACCGAGCCCATGCGAGGAAAGGCACAACCTCAATCTTTTTTCCGCAGCCATCCATTATTGGTTCGCTGCTCGTTACTCGAAACTCCCTTCTGACACCTTTGCCTCGCTAGCGCTCGGATCGATTGCAGGCAAGCGCCTAAAGCTGGATGCAGAGAAAACGGGAGGTGCTTTCACCAAACCGTGACCATCCTGTCAGCGATCTGTCATTCGACAGGCATAGCGTGCTCTCAACGGGAATGATCAGAAACCTGGGAACGTCTGCGATGGCATCCACTCTGGATTCTGCTTTTACCTTACGGACCGGCGATATACTGCTGTTCTCCGGACGCGGGGTGACCAGTGAGGTTATTCGGCTGTTTACCCGAAGCCCCTGGAGCCACATTGGCATGGTGGTGCGACTGCCGGAATGCAGCGAACCGCTGGTGCTGGAGTCCACCACGTTGGGGGAGTCGGTAGATATTCGACTGGGGAAACCTGTCGCGGGGGTGTCACTGGTATTCCTTTCCAGCAAGTTGGCGGATTATCCCGGATCCGTTGCTGTGCGACGTCGCCTTGGGCCTGATCTTTCTGACCGTCAGGACAGGCTACTGCAGCGTTTGGTCAGGCGGTTACTGCATCGTCCTTACAAGAATTACCTGCTCTGTAATGCCATTGATGTTTTGACCGCGTTTCAGCGGAAGCCGGACCGGCGCGGTTGGTTCTGTTCAGAGCTGGTTGCCGAGCTCTATCGCCGCGTGGGTTGGTTGCCGCCTGATACGCGCGCCAGCACGCTGGTACCTGGCCACTTCGGATCTCGTCACATGCGTTTGCAAAACGGCAAGCTTGAGCCGCCACTGTGGCTCAAGCAGGGACCGGGTTGTGAACGAATTCAGGTTAGAGCCAGCGTCGAGTGCGATTACGGTATTGTTGCCAGGCCTCACCAAACTGCTGTTCATGAAACGCTTCTTCTGCGGCAATCACATGTGAATGTATGACCCAAAGCACCGGGAGCTGCATCAACAGCATGCCTGCACTTTGTTGGCTGAGCGCGGCAGCGATGGCCAGCAGGCTGAAGCCAAGATAGATCGGGTTACGGCTCAGTGCGAAAACGCCCGTTGTCAGCAGTGTGCTTGCCGCGCGGTGAGGCATGAGGGTTGTCCTCGCCCGTCGTAACTGGAGGGCCGCGAGTGCTACCAGTAACAGTCCGGATACAGCAAGCAGGCTGGTCAGCCAGACGCTGCCGGGGAATTGGACAGCCGGGAAATGAATTGCCCTGTCGATGCCATAGCCCATTAACAAGCCGCCGAGATACAGCGCTGGCGGGGGCATCATTACCTGAGGGTGATCGAGAGACATAAGATTGATTAACCGTTTATGCGATGTTTGATGTTCACCAGTCTAGCGGACAGATGAAATGGACAGAACGGAAAAAGAAAAGGCAAAAGTTTTCAAGGAGGACTATTGATCCCTTTCGAAAAGCTGGGTTATGGTAATTCCATTCCCGCCCTTGCGGGAGTGATCGCGATCAAAAGCTGTTAACAGCTGAATGCAACTGAACCGCCAAAAGGCTTAAAACCAGGGCGGCAGGGGGCAGGCGTCACTCTCGCAATTTCAGACCTGACGCTCACCGAATGCCGCCAAACCAACGCAACCGTACCGTTTAACGGCACAGGGGATACGCATGGAAGAGCGCGCGGCCAGACTCCACACCCTTTCCACCAGCCACTACGCGAGCGCCAGCCAGAACGACAGCACCATCGAGCAAGAACAGAAAAAAACCTACGTCATCGATACTAACGTCCTGATCCACGACCCCAACTCCCTGTTGAACTTTGAAGAGCACCGCGTGGTGATCCCCATGACGGTGCTGGAAGAACTGGATAAGCTGAAAAGCGGTAAGTCGCATACCGCCGCCGATTGCCGGGCGGCTATTCGCCAAATCGACAAGGTGCTCGGCCACGCCACGCCGGAACAGGTGGAGGCCGGGATTCCCATCCCGCGCGGCCCGGATAACTCAACCCAGGGCACCCTCACGGTACTCATGTCGAGCCTGGAGGACATCAAGGCTCCCCTGCCGGATCACCTGAACGATAACCGCATCATCAACGATGTGGTCGCCATGAAGGCCCAGGCCCCGGATGAACGCTTTATCCTGGTGACCAAGGACATCAACATGCGTCTCAAGGCGAGGGCCTGTGGAATCGAGTCCGAGGACTACCACAACGATCAGCTGGTCACGGATATCAAGCAACTGACCCGGGGCTATTTTGAGGTGCCCGGCTCGTTCTGGGACCAGGTGACCCAGGTGGAAACCGAGCAGGACGGACCGGACACCCTGCATTATCTGTCCCACGGCTTGCTGGTGAGCGAGATTCTGGGGGAAGAGGTCTATCCCAACCAGTACATCATTGATGAGCAAGGCTTTGTCGGCCGGGTCATGCATATCGAAAACGGGGTGGTGACCCTGAAGCATTACAAGGCAGACAGCATGCTGGAGCAGGAGGCATGGGGACTGAAGCCCATGAACATCCAGCAAGCCATCGCGCTGCAATTATTGCTCGACCCGGATGTGCATCTGGTCAATCTGACGGGGGCGGCAGGCTCGGGGAAAACGATTCTGGCGCTGGCTGCGGCCATTGAAATGACGGTGGAGCAGAAGCGCTTCAACAAGATTATCGCCACCCGCTCCACGCCACCGCTGGCTGAAGATCATGGTTTTCTGCCTGGTACCGAAGAAGAGAAGATGGATCCCTGGCTGGGGGCGATCAACGATAACATCGAAGCCCTGCACCTGAACGATGAGAATCCCACGGGCAGCATTCAGTACGTCAAAGAGCGCGCCAATATTCAGTTCAAGGCGATGAATTACATCCGTGGCCGAAGCTTTCAGAAGTCCCTGATCCTGATCGACGAAAGCCAGAACCTGACCCCCCATCAGATGAAAGCCATCATCACCCGGGCAGGCGAAGGATCCAAAGTGGTGTGCCTGGGCAACCTGGCCCAGATCGACACCCCTTACCTCTCGCCCACCAGCTCCGGGCTCACCTACATGACTGAACGCTTCAAGCGTTTTGTCCATGGCGGGTCGGTGCAGTTGAATGGAGTGCCGAGATCGTTGTTGGCGGAATATGCGGAGTCCTTCCTCTAGTTAACAGTTAATAGTGAACAGTTAACAGCGAAATACTCGCGGTAAATTTTTTCTTTTCACCAATGAAAGAGGCCGCGCCCAGACCTTGGGCGCGGCCTCTGTGCTCTCAGCGCACAGCAATGCCAATGCGCGTCGCTGTTAACTGTTCACTATTAACTGTTAACTGCCTCAACAACTTTTTTGCACGCCTCCGACCCATAAAAATCCTCCACCACCCATTCCACGAACGGCTCCAGAACGCCTTGTTCTACCAATACAGTGGCACCTTTGGCGAGCGCCGGGGTGGTGATGGCGTGGACCCGTTGTTCACTGATCTGCATGTTTTCCAGCAGGGTCTTGAGGGGCAACTGGCTCAGAGAATCCACGGCGGCCCGAATACCGACACCGACCAGGCGACGGGTGTAATCCAGCCGGGCGCTTTCGTCACCGATGAGACAGCCTTGCTCAATGACGTCGCCAATGGTGGCCTTGGGAACCAGGGCCAGGTAGTCAGCGGGCTTCAGTGGGGCGACCCGACGGTAACCGTCTCGGGCAAGTTGTTCGATGCGTTCGTTGGTGAGTTGTTTATTCAGCCACTGCTCGCCGGTTTTCAGGGTGACGCGAATATTTTTTTGAAGATAGGTACGGATGGATTCTTCCATGCCGCCCATGGCCTTTCCGACCACACTCTTGCGGCCCATCTTCATCACACTACTGACGCCTGGCAGCTTGGCCAGGGCATTTTCTTCCAGAAGAAAGTTCTTGATGCCGGTGTACAGCATCTCGCTGACCATCTCACTGACCAGAGGGTGGTTCATTGCGGCATGTACGGCTTTTTCTCGCAAGGTTTGCAGTTGCAGGGCCTGTTCGAGAATGGCTTCAAAGTGTTCTTCGCGCAGCAGCTCACCCAGGGTGGCGTCATCGCGTTCGGCAGTGTCCCAGACGGCCAGGGTGACATCGGTGACGACTTGCTGAAGTCCCTGGGCGCTCAGGGCGTCTTGCAGCCAGGCATCCACCACCTGGCAGAGGCTGTCGGCGTCAACCAGCTTTCCCAGCGGCACATCGGTGAGCAGGGCGCTGGCTTGGCTCATCATCGCCTGCCAGTGTTCGGGGGCCTGCAGTTGTTGGGTCAGGTGAGTCTTGTGGGCGTCACGCAATGCGTTGATCAGAGAGCTTGAAGCCATGATGAATATCTCTTTGTTATTGGTGTGCGGCCTGCGAGTCAGCGTGGGGCGCAGGGCGTTCGCAATGATGGCTTCCTATACTGCGCTATCACGCTTGATGTGTATGTAACTGGGTTGACGTGAAATCAGGGCGCTAGTGCGAATGTGTCAGATTGGGTGATTTTCGTTCAAGAACCGTTGATCCTCCATTCGCTTCATTTTGTCGATACGCATAAGCATGCATTGGTTTTCTCTGCCTATTCTGGGGGCGTCCCCGTTGGCTTACAGACCAGTTAAGTCCAGCAGTGGTTGCGGCACCGGGGGCAGGGGATTGCGGCTGTTTTCGCTTGCCATATTGACGTAGCGCAATGCCCATTGGCTGCTTGTGGCGTTCAATGATGTCCAGCCTCAGAGAGAGTGGGATGCAGGCGCCACAGCAGAATAGTGCTAACGAAAGGGGAAAAATATGAAGCTGCGAGGACAGGGAAAAAACGCGATGGCTCTGGTCGCCTTGATGGCGGCAGGACCCGCATTGGCTCATGAAGCAGGGGATTTCATTGTGCGTTTTGGGGCAATTCAGGTTGATCCCGATGTCAGTAGTGAGACGTTCGATTCTGCCATGCCCGTCGTGGGCGGGTTGGGGGTGGACGTGGACGACGATACCCAGTTGGGGCTGACTTTTGCCTATATGGTGACCGACGCCATTGGGGTAGAGCTGGTGGGTGCGACGCCATTTACCCATGACATTATTCTGGATACCGGTGGCAGCGGTGTCGTGATTGGTGAAACCAGTCATTTACCTCCGACCTTGCTTGCCCAGTATTACGCGCCGTCGGTTGGCCCGGTAAGGGCGTATCTCGGGGCGGGTATCAACTACACGCTCTTCTTTGAGGACTCCATTGATGATGGCGTGGTCAGTCCGTTGCTGGGTGGCGCAGATGCCGACGTCAAGCTCAGTAATTCCGTGGGCTTTGCCTGGGAAGTCGGGGCGGATGTGGCGATCAATGATAACTGGCTCTTCAACGTGAGCGTCTGGAATATCGATATCGACACCGAGGCCCGGTTGTACGTCAATGATGCCCGGGTAGACAAGATCGATGTGGAAATCGATCCATGGGTGTACATGGTCGGGTTGGGCTACCGCTTCTGATTCGTCACTGTGACAGGGGCAGGGGACTGCCGAGCAGGGTGATCTGGTTTCAGGTCAGATTGCCCTGCTGACAGGGAGCTTGCCGCCCACGTCTATCAGGCGGTTTCCTCGAGAGTCTCCGGAAATTGCTGGCGAAAGATGTCGTAGCCGCCATCGAGACTCACGGCCTGAAAACCTTGTTCGCCTAGCCAGTCAGCGGCGCCCTGGCTGCTGTTACCGTGGTAGCAGTAGATCACCAGGGGACGCTCCCGGCTGGTGTCAGCCAGGAACTGATCCACGTTGGCGTTGCTCAGGTGGATAGCCCCGCGCAGATGCCCGGCGGCGAAGCTGGCGGGATCGCGGATGTCCACGAACAGGGCGTTGCCGTCATCAAAGCGGGCCTTGCCTTCCGCAGGGCTGATCCGTTCAGGCATGGTTTTCCTCTCGTTCCTGCAGCAAGTCTGCTGGAGGGTATTCGCATTCCAGCTTCATGCTGATGGCATTTTCCAGTTCGGGCAGCAGGAAGGCATCGTCTTCACAGGCGAAGCTGATGGACATGCCACTGGCGCCCGCGCGACCTGTACGGCCGATACGATGCACGTAGTCTTCCGGGTCTTCCGGCAGGTTGTAGTTCACCACGTGGGACACGCCGTCGATGTGGATGCCTCGCCCGGCCACGTCGGTGGCAATCAGCACCTGCAGGTCGCCGGAGCGGAAGCGCTCCAGTGTCTTCATGCGCTGGTTCTGGGGCACATCGCCAGAGATCATCGAAACCTTGAGGCCTTTCTTGTGCAGGCGGTCGTTGATGCGGCGGGTAATATCCCGACGGTTGGCAAACACGATCACCTTGTCCATGTTCATGCCGGTAATCAGGTTGTACAGCAGCTTGAACTTGTCGTCGGTGTTGGTGATATAGACCTTCTGCTCAACACGCTCAGTGGTGACCTGTGCCGGCTCGATTTCTACCACTTCGGCGTCCTGGGTCCAGCGACGGGCCAGATTCATCACATCGTCGTTGAAGGTGGCCGAGAACAGCTGGGTTTGGCGGTATTTGGTGCGTGGCGTCATGCTGACAATACGCTTCACGTCTGGAATAAAGCCCATGTCGAGCATGCGGTCGGCTTCGTCCAGAACCAAAAATTCCACCCGGTCCAGCCACAGGTCACGGCGTTTGGCAAAATCCAGCAAGCGCCCGGGTGTGGCAACCAGAATATCGATTTCCCGGCTTTGCAGGCGTTCCTGTTGGCGGTTGAAGTTCATGCCGCCGACCACGCTCATGACCTGCAGGTCGGTGTACTTCGCCAGCCCTTTGGCGTCCTTTTCGATTTGCATCGCCAGTTCGCGGGTAGGGGCGACGATCAATGCGCGGGGCTCACCGGCGTAGCGTTTCACTTCCAGCGGGTGCTTGAGCAGATCGTTGATGACGGTCAGCAGGAAGGCGGCGGTTTTACCGGTGCCTGTCTGGGCGCGACCAATGGCGTCGGCGCCGGCCAGGGTGTGTTCCAGCACCTCGGCCTGAATGGGGGTGCAATACTGGAAGCCAAGATCGGCAATCCCGCGCATCAGGCGCAGGTCCAGATCAAAATCGTGAAAGCGGCGTTCGCCGTCTTTTTCGGGGACCGGGAACTGATCCAGGGTCCAGGCGGTTGCCTTGTCTTTTTGCATGTATTCGCTCAGTCTGAATGCGAGTGGTTTGTTGTAGAACCTGCTGCTTGTCGGGCAGGTCCAAGGTTCCGGCCAGCAGACCGGCCCCGATCCTCTAAACCACCTATTGTAGAAAAAATAGCCAGCGCTGTCAGAGGATCTTGAGCATGAACATGTTTCGCGGGGTCATTGTAGTGTTTTGGCTGGCGGTATTGTTAGCCATTTTCGCGGATTTACCGGTACCGTTCGACCGTTTGTTACTGAGCGCGGGGGCGGTGGTGGCCTTTTTACATGCCCTGGAGCTGGTGGGGTTTGGGGTCTGGATCCGTCGCCGAGGGCTGTTTCACTGGCGTGACGGGGTGATGATCATGATCTTCGGGGTGCTCTACCTCAAGCCTCGCATGCGCCGTGCCCGCCAGGCTAGCGTGTAAAAACCAGTATCCGGTTGTTGGCGGGCATGGCGTGGTCTGCCCGCAGCGTAGCGCCATGGCGTGAAAAGGCCTCAACTACCCATTCCTGATCCCTGATCCCACGGTGGCTACCGGCTGCCTTTAGCCACGCGTCGAAACGGGCATTGGATTCACTGGTATAGCGACCGTCGTAATTGAACGGGCCATAGACCAGAAAGGCTCCTCCGGCTTCCAGTCTCTCGCATCCTTGCTTGATACAGCGAGATACCTGTTCTGCACTCATGATATGGAAGGTGTTGGCGGTAAAGAGATAACGGTAGGGACCAGCAGGCCAGTCGCCGGACACGTCCAGTTCAAGAGCGGGCAGGGAGCGGTTGGCCGGCTCTTGCTGCCAAAGGCGGATGCCTGGCAGGTTGTCCGCCACATCTGATGCTTGCCACTGCAGGTGAGGAAGCTGGGCGGACAGCCAGGCAGCATGCTGCCCGGTGCCCGAACCGATTTCCAGCAGCGCCCCCGGTGCCTGGCAGTGCTGTTGCAGCACGGCCAGGATCGGCCCCTTGTTGTTTTCGCAGGCCTGGGAAAAAGGGCGCTCGGACACGGTTACTTCTTGCTCATGTACTTTTGGCCCATGGCGATCAGCTTCTGGTAGCTGGTCGGCAGCAGGCGCTGCATGGTGTCCACTGCCACCGCATCGGAACCGATCAGGACCCGGCGCTTGTTGCCTCGCACCCCTTTGAGAATGGTGCTGGCGGCTTCTTCCGGGGTGGTGCGGAACAGTTTCTCGAAATCCTGAATGGACTGTTCCTTGTTGGCACCGGTGATGCGCTCCACGCCCTCGCTCATGCGCGCGGCCTTGGCGATGTTGGTTTTGATGCCACCGGGGTGGATGGAAGTACAGGATACCGGGCTACCTTCCATTTCCAGTTCGATGCGCAGCGATTCGGTGAAGCCGCGTACCGCAAATTTGGCAGCGTTATAAGCTGACTGGGTGGGAATGCCGACCAGACCAAAGATGGAAGACACATTGATGATGTGCCCCTCGCCGGACTGCTTCAGGTACGGCAGGAACGCCTTGGTGCCGTACACCACGCCCCAGAAATTGATGTTCATTAGCCACTCGAAATCGTCGTAGCTCATGTCTTCCACGGTGGCGCCCAGGGCGACACCGGCGTTGTTGAAGATCAGGTTGGCGTAACCGAAATGGTTCACCACGTCGTCGGCGAAGTCATAGAACGCCTGGCGGTCTGCCACGTCCAGTACTTTGGTCAGCAGGCGGTCTTCGGCCAGGCCGAGATCCTTGGCGGTCTGCTTCAGGCCCGCTTCGTTGATATCGGAAAGGGCGAGTTTGGCTCCGCTGGCGGCCAGTTCCTTGGCCAGTGCACGGCCGATACCGGAACCGGCACCGGTGATAACGGCAACCTTGTCTTTAAAATTCTTCATGATGACTCCGTGTTCAAGTCCCGTGGTCGATGGGCACCGAGTGTAGACACTTTGTCACTGCCGAATGGGCCAATCCTGTCCGACAGGATCGGCCCGGTATGGCATCACCGCCGGTTATGGCGGTCGCTGTAGCTATACCAGCGCTTGTGGGCACGCATGGGTAAGGGGTTGTGCAATGAGCGCATGGCAGGTCTTCATCAGCCGATCGATGTCTTCCTCGTTGCAGGGTATGGGCTGTGGAGCATGCAGCGTTAATGTGGCCTGGTGGCCAGGCTGTAGCCGCGCGGTGCCGGGTGGCAGAATATCAAAGGTGCCAGTCAGGGTGACAGGCAATACCGGCAGTTGCAGCTCTTGTGCCATTTTGAAGGCGCCTTTCTTGAAGGGTTTGAGCTGCCCGTCACGACTGCGGGTGCCTTCAGGAAAAAACAGCACACTGGCGCCATGACTCAGCCGTACCCGTGCCTCGTTGAGGCTGGCGATGGCGGCGTCCCGGTCGCTTCGGTTGATAAAAATATGCCCCAGCTTTTCGCAGCAGATGCCGATCACGGGCACCTTGCGCAGTTCATGTTTCATTACCCACCGAAAGTCCACGCCCAAATAGCCGTAGAGAACAAAGATATCGAACTGACTCAGGTGGTTGGCCACGATGACGTAACTCTGGCCTGGCTGCAGATTGTGGTGGCCAAACTGGTCTACCCGCACGCCGCTGTACAACAGGCAGAGGCGTGCCCAGGGGACCGCACTGTAGCGGGCAACACGGTCGGCAGGCAAAAAGGGCACCAGGGCCAGACAGATCGCTCCGCAGACCAGAGTGGTCGCTGCCATCAGCGGTACAAAGATCAGCCAGCTATAAAGAAAATAGAACAGCCGTGTCATGGATGGGTACGCTCCAGAAGGACGGATAGGTACCCATGTTAAGGGAGGTGTGGCCGAAAATGACAGGGTGATAATCACTTTGTTACGTTTTCATTATCTCCCTTTCGGCCTTTACAGAGCGTTTTGGGTTGGCGCGCTTTCCTCTGGTGTCAGCGGGGCGGCAGACTCAGGTCGTCCCGGGCCGCGCAGATCCAGATAGTCATAGTAGCGGTTCTGGTATTCCGGTTTCATGACGATGCGTCGCAACCGCTCAAGGGTGAAATACGGCGCGTCACGCAGCAGGATGTTGGCAATCCAGGCGGGGATATACCCCCCGGGATCGAGAATGATCTCGTAGACCATTTCCACCTCGTCATTGCCAATACGGGTAAAGCCCAGTTTTCCCCACATTTCCGGGAACCGGATGTAGTCATTATTGGGAGGGAGGGCATCCGGGCGATTGATCAATTCGATCATCACCGACTCTTCCTCGTCGTTGAGGATCTGGTGCACCTTGGCACGCAGCACGGCCTCGCGATCGGCCAGCGGCCAGGGGAGCTGGGTGGTAAACCGCAGGCTACGATCGAGCGGGCCTTGCCGGTCAAACTCTTCGGCGCTGTCAATGAAATGCAGCCATTTCGGGTAGGAGGCATAGTCATTCATTAATGCCACCAGTGCATATTCGTCTTTGAGAGTGAAGCGAGTGGTACCCCGGAAGGTTTTCAGTCGTGATTCATCACGATGCTTCATGTAGACCTGAATACCATTGCGTTCGCTGACCAGTTTCCAGTCGTTGTCGTCTTCAGCGTGGGCTGGCAGGCACGACAGGGCCAGCAATAATGCCAGCCAGGCAATTGCAAAACGTTCCATTGCAGAATGCAGAGTCCTTGGTGCTGTTCTTCGAATAATGTCTGTCATCATTATGACATCGCCCAGTCGCTGTGAACACATTCTGATCAAAAGCCAGTGGAGGAGTTCACAACTTCGGACGGTCGGCAGAGATGGCTTGGTCAATGGCAGGCAATTTACTGATCAGCAGCGAAATCGACTCGTCTTGTCTATTCTGATGTGCCGCAGGGCAGGCTACGGTGGCACTGGCGTGCGATTCATGGACAATAGGCGCGCCAATCATTGATATAACGACTTGTCCTTTATGTTGAAACGCGCTTTTCATCTTGTAGTGGGGATGGCCCTGGTGGCGGGCTACTATGCTGCTTCACCCTCTCACATATGGCGTCCGACGCCTCCCCTGATACCGGACATGCCTGCGGTCGATACGCAGTATGACGGCCAGTGGGCGGGGCAATTTGCCTCCGATGCCGATACCCGCCTGGTGCATGCGCCGTCCATGGTCGAATTACCGGATGGCAGGCTGAGAGCCTTCTGGTTCGCCGGTACCCGTGAAGGGGCGGCGGATGTGGCGATTCACAGCGCGTTGTTTGACCCCGCCGCTGACAAGTGGACTGACGAAGCCGTGGTGGTGACCCGGGAACAGATCGCGGTGGGCTGGAACCGGCATGTCCGCAAGCTGGGCAATGCGGTTCCCGTTCTGGATGACGATGGCCGCATGCGACTGTTTGTTGTCGCAGTCAGTTTTGGTGGCTGGGCAGCCAGTCGCATCGTGGTGCTGGAATCTGACGATCAGGGAGAAACCTGGTCGTTCGACAAGGCGCTGGTCACGACCCCGTTCCTGAATATCAGTACCCTGGTCAAAACGCCCCCGGCGCAGTACGCAGACGGCACTATCGGCCTGCCCGTTTATCACGAAATGATTGGCAAATACGGTGAGATCCTACGTCTCGACGAGGACAGCCGGATTCTTGGTCGTGCGCGTATTGGTCACGGCCGCAAGGCGATCCAGCCTCTGGTGCTGGTGGATGCTCCTGACCATTCGGTGTCTTTCCTGAGAAACGAGAACGAGCCCAACAACGGCTATCTGTATCAATCCGACAGTGGCGATGGGGGATGGCAATGGTCGCCGCTGGAATACTCCCGTCTGGAAAATCCCAGCGCGGCAGTGGGTGGTGTGGTGCTGGGCAAGAATCACTGGCTGCTGGTGGCCAACTGTAACCGGGAAGAGCGTGACGATCTGTGTATCCGCGAAACCCGGGATGCGGGGGCAACCTGGCAGGTCGCCTGGACCTTGCATGACCGTGAGCAGTGGCGTGACGAGAAGTTGACGACAGGCCAGTACGAAGCGCTGATTCGCGATGAACTGCAGGCGGAAAATGCTCCGGACAACCCGGATGTGTTGTTGGAGAGGGTCAAGGCCAATAAGTGTGATCAGCGACATGGTTGCCGGTTCCAGTATGACTACCCCTACATGATTCGCGCCCGCAACGGGGATCTGCACGTGCTTTACACCTGGAACAAGAGCGCGATTCGTCATGCCTGGTTGCCGGCTGGTGAGAACCCGCCGAGCCAGCCAGACATTGCATCCCCCTCAGACAAGGAGCGCCAGAATGACCATTGATCTGTTGATTACGGCACTGGTGCTGGTGGCGGTACAGCTGCGAATCAGTGCGTCACTGCTTGAGCGCAAACCCCGTATCGTTTTGGCGGTGCTGGTCTTTGTCTGGGCGCTGCTGCCCTACCCGTGGGGGCCGGCGGCCTGGGTGAATAGCTATCTGTCGGGGTTCAGTATTGCCAGTGGTTTACTGGCCATTCTGGCGATCAAGCACCGGATCACCGGCTACTATTGGTTGCCGGTGGGGCAGTTGCGCAGTGCCTGCCTGATGCTGGTGGTGCTGGCGCTTTGGTTCTACCCGACCAGTATGGGTTCCTCCTATGCGGACCCCTATGCCATGGGGTTTGGTGACTTTGCCTTGAGCACAGGGCTGCTGTTGGTTGGGCTGGTAGGCTGGGTCACCCGTGCTTACGCCTCTTGCCTGATCCTGGTGGCGGCGCAGTTGGCCTTTCGGGCCGATCTTCTGGTCAGTGATAACCTCTGGGATTACCTGCTCGACCCCTGGCTGGTGTGCTGGGCGGTGGGTTGGCTGTTACGGGACCGCTTGTTGCGGTCCCGTGGCGAGTGTCAGGAAGACCGGGCTGACGTGGCCCGGGCAGACCACAGTGATGCGGCCAGATAACCCACGACAAACATCAGTACGTTGCCGATCAACCCGGTGTAGTAGAGATCAAAGGGGGCGCTCAGCGCCTCCGGCAACATTCCCTTGTTGGTCAACACGGTCCAGCCGGTAAAGGCCAGAGTACAGGCAATGCCGCACCAGGCGGCCCGTTCATCGCCACGCTGGCTGAAGAAACCAAGAAGATACAGCCCCAGCATCCCGCCGCCGAGCAGCGAGACCAGAATGGTCGAGGTGTCCTGCAGGGTCTTGGTGTCAGCGCCATTTAGCCACAACGCGCCAGCGATCATCAGGGCTGTCACCGCGACGGCAATGGTCCAGGCCGCTTTCAGGTAGTGGCGATCGTCTTCGCCGGGGCGCAAATGCCGACGGTAGAGGTCGACCACGCTCACCGTTGTCACCGAATTGATACTGGAATCCAGAGAACTCATGGCAGCCGCCAGAGCGGCGGCGATTACCAGGCCGGCCACGCCGGCAGGCAGGTAGCCGGTGATGAAATGCGGCATCAGGGTTTCGGCACGGGCCTCGCCATTCAGAATGGCGCTGGCCTGAGCATCCGGGAATGTTTCAAAGAACACCCAGAGCGCGGTACCCAGAAACATGTAAAAAGCCCAGATCGGCAGGGCGGTGAACAGATACACCCACAGGCCGCGACGGGCTTCCTGGGTGGATTGTGAGGCGCAGTATCGCTGCACCGTGTTCTGATTACTGGAGTATTCGGTGAGCCAGTTGGTCAGGCCGATCAGCAGCATCATGGTGGCCGTTTTTTCGCTCAGCGACAGTGACCAGGAGGTCTCACCGGGAGCGCCATTCTCCCAGGGGGCCAACGCAAACTTGCCGGCCGCCCCGGCTTGATCGACGATCTGGCCCAGACCGCCGGGCAGTGCCTCCAGAATCACCCACAAGCAGAGAATCCCACCCAACAGCAGTACCACAGTTTGCAGCACATCGGTCCAGATCACCGCATCGATACCGCCAATCACGGTGTATAACCCCACAAAAAGCCCGCCGAGCACAATGGCTGTGGTGGGCGACAAGCCCGTGACTTGCTGAATCAGCAGGGAAAGCAACCACAGGATCATGGCCAGGCGAACCACCTGTGCCACCAGAAACGCTACCGCCCCGTAGACCCGTACTGAGGGCCCGTAGCGCATTTCCAGAAATTCGTAGGCGCTGGTCATGTTGCCGCGGCGGAAAAACGGCAGAAATACAAAGGCCGCCACCAGGATCGCAGGCAGTAATGCCAGATTGGGAAGATAGCGTAGCCAGTCAGTTTTAAAGGCGTCGGCGGGGTAGGCCAGAAAGGTGATCGAGCTGATGGAGGTGCCCACCAGCGACAGGCCGATCACCCAGCCTCGAAAGCGACGCCCGCCGACAAAGTATTCTTCGGTAGAGGTGTTACGGCGAGAGAAGTAAATGCCAATGCCCAGCACGATACACAGATAACCGGCCAGGACAATCCAGTCTGCGATTGCCAGTGTCATTGTTGTTATTCCGGGTCGGGCAATCGGGGCGGCAACAGGGTTGTGTTGCGAGCCCCGAAATGCGTTCGGGGTTACTGCTCGATATAAACGTTATCGGCCTGTTCGCCACGGTCGGACATGCGCGTGTCGAAGCGAACCCGGGTGCCGGTCCGCAGGCTGCGTCGGCCACCATTCTGAACGGCCTTGAAGTGCACAAACAGCTCCTCACCCTTGTCGGTCAGGATGAAACCGAAGCCCTTGTTGGGGTTGAACCACTTCACCTCACCGCGTTGCTGGCCGCTTCCGCCCGTTGGCAGTGGCAATTTTGCGGGCACCAGCTTCGCAAACGGAATCAGCGGCAGCAGGTAGACCAGGGCGGGGATCCACAGCCACCATTGGTCGGCGAATACCGCGTTGCCGTGGCTGGCGACCAGACCTGCCAGGTAGAAAAACACTGCCACATGCAGCGGAACCCGCTGCGGGCCGCCCAGCAGGCAGGCCAGGTTGACCGCCGCGGCCAGCAGCAGGCCCAGCCCGGTTTGTTGGCTGTGAATGTTGGAGACCTGCACAAACGCCAGATTCTCGTGGATAGTGACAACAGCCATTTCCGGGGCGAAAAGCAGCCAGGCGCCGGGGATGGCCAGTAACAGTGCCGCAGCGATATAAAATGCGGTCAGGGGTTTGGAAACATTCATGGACTAGACATTACCTTGTTGAAAAAATGTATTCACAATGATGAAAGTGTCGAAAACCGCCGGATAAAAAGGAGGCGGTGAAGCAGGGCGGCGCGGTACCGGGCCCGGTTTGGGCTTGTCAGCGCTCTGTACGACCGTGCAACTGGCGCATTGTACCCAAGCCGGCAGGGAAACTCATGTGGAGTCACATTGACTGATTATCCTTTTCTCAAGCCCGCTTTTGTTGCGGCACTGGAAAGTGGCGGGGCGGTGAGCCCCCAGCGCGGCTGGGGCCCCTGTCATCAAACGCTGAATCAAGGCTGGTTGCCCCTCTACGCCCGCAGTCATTCCCGTGGCGAGTATGTCTTCGATTACAGCTGGGCAGACGCCTATCAGCGCCATGGGCTGGCGTACTATCCGAAGTTGGTGACGGCGATTCCGTTTACGCCTGTGGTGGGGCCCCGTTGGCGTGGCACCCTGAATGCAGACCAGATTTGGGGGGCGGTTAGCGAGCAAATGGAGCAGCAGGGCGCCAGTGGCTGGCATGTGCTGTTTCCTGACAGGGCGTGTCGAGAGCAGCTGTCGACATTACCCCTGATTGCCCGGCAGGCCTGCCACTTTCGCTGGTTCAACCGTGATTATCAGGACTTCGAAGACTTTTTGAGCCGGTTCCAGTCGCGAAAGCGCAAGAACCTGCGCAAGGAAAGGCGCCGCATTGCCGAGCAGGGCATCGCTGTCACACGTTTACAGGGCGGGCAAATTACCGATGAGGATTGGGCTTTCTACTACCAGTGCTATGCCAGCACTTACCTGAAACGTGGGCAGCTCCCCTATCTGGATGAAGCGTTTTTTGCGGCGATTCGTGAGGCCATGGCGGATCAGCTGATGTTGGTGTTGGCGCGTCGTGGCCAGCAGCCATTGGCGGCGGCCCTGTATTTTCAGGATGGCGACTGTCTTTACGGTCGTTACTGGGGTTGCCTTGAAGAGTGCGACGGGCTGCACTTCGAGCTCTGTTACTACCAGGGCATTGAGCATGCCATTGCGTCCGGACTGTCAGAGTTCGACCCCGGGGTGCAGGGAGAACACAAGATCCTGCGCGGTTTCGAACCGGTGATTACCTGGTCGTTGCATCACCTGCGTGAGCCTGCCTTTCAGCGAGCCATTGCTGATTTCTGCCGGGAGGAGGCCGAGCACGTGCAGCGTTACCGTGACGAGGCGCGTTCGTTGTTGCCCTACCGGCGTGGCAGTGACTGAATCAGGCCGCGATCAATTCTTCGCGGTGAAACAGGATCGCCATCGTCACACGATCACACAGATCGGCATCAGGGTGGTCCGGTGATTTGGGGCCCAGTTCGGCGGTGACATCGTCCAGCTCGCTGGCGCTGTCATCATTGAGGTCGGCGAGGAATTCCCAGACATGCTCGTGGTGGTCGATCAGGGTGCCAGTGTAGATATCATCATCGAACAGGCATACACCCGAAAATACCGTGGTATCGGGGTTAAAACCGTGGCCGCGTACCCATTGGGTCAGGGCAGGGCTCAGGGTACCGCTCCGCACCTGTGAGGTGATGTGCTCTACGGCGGCCCAGGCATTGCGAGTGCTGACTTTGTTGAATTCCATGTCCTTTCAACCTCTCCCTACAATGACCTGATTCTGCATGCACAAACGTGCTAAAAAATAGGCGATTTGCGTAACTCAGTGTAAGCCTTTTCCTATTTTTGAAGAGGATTCACTTCGGCAAAGCGATCAGTGGTCGCCAAAACAGGGTGGAAGGGGGCATTCCAGCAGGGAGGACAGGGCGCGCAGCATTTCCCGCTCCTGACTTTTCAGCTCGCCATCATCCATGGCCAGGTCGACGGCGCTGTCGATGATAGGACCCTTTAGCAAGGGGGACAGATCCGTCAGGCGGTCGACAGCCTGAAACAGCTTGTCGCTGCTGCAGTGGGTCAACGGGAGCAAGGTACGCCCGGCAGGAAGGAGTCCCTGGGTATAGCGGCTGAACAATGCCGTGCCCGTGTCTTGTGTGGCGCCACTGGCCCACACCAGCAGGGAAAAGAGTAGCTGCAGTTCTGCCGCTACCGCGCCATAGCGATGAAAACGGGTGTGCCGGTTGCGCCCCGCCCGCTCGCCAAGTTGTTGCCTTGCCAGCCCCAGCAACGCCCATTCAAACAAGCTGAAGGTGTTGTCCGCTTTGGCGAGAGACTCCAGTTCAGCAAGTAGCTGTTCGCGGGCGGCACGGGGTTCGTTCTTCAGTGCGGGCAAGGCCAGATCAATGACCGGCAAGCGGAGGGTGGCGCCCAGGGGGCGAAGTGCTTCTGCCAGTGTCTCAAGGGCAGGCTGCTCGTCAGCCAACCCTGCTTGACGAAGCTGGTGGGCCGTGTCGTTGCGATTGCTGGCCAGAATCAGGGCCAGCAATGCCCTGCGGGCACCTTGCGGCTGGCGCAGGGACTGGCGAATTTCCTCTGGCAGTTGCGCCAGCGTGGTCTGTGCCCAATCAATGTCGGCGTCTTTGACGGTCCCTACCTGACTGGAGACCCGGGCAGGGTTGGCGCCCGGGGCGAAGCCCAGAGAACCGTCCACATTGGCAGCCTGTGGCGCTGACGGTGGGTTGGGTGACGGGTCGCCGGATTGTCTGGCCCGGGCCCTGGCTCGCGCAACCCAGCCCTCACCCAGAGCGGTGAGGCGTTCATCAACCGGCGGGTGCGTGGAGAGCCAGCGTTGCAGGTGCATCTTGACGGGTAGCACAAAGCACATATGGCTCATGTCTTCCGCATGGGCGTTGGCAAGATAGGAGCCGCCGTTGTTGCGCACCTGGATCAGGGCGCCGGCCAAGCCATCGGGGTTACGGGTGAATTGCACGGCAGACGCATCAGCCAGCAGCTCCCGCTGACGGCTGATAGCCGCCTTGATCAGGCGTCCGAAGAACAAGCCCACATAGCCGATGACCATCAGGGCCAGCCCGACAATAACCAGATTGCCCTTGTTGTTGCGTCTGGACGATCGGGACTGATGACGCTGGCTGTGAAGCAGATATTCGCCGACTTTGCCCACAGCAAGAATGCCGGCAAGCACTGCCACCATCCGCAGGTTGATGCGGATGTCAGCATTGAGAATGTGGCTGAATTCATGCCCGACAATCGCTTGCAGCTCGTCCCGTGAGAGTTTGTCCAGGGTGCCCCGAGTGACCGCGACGATGGCTTCTGAAGGACGGAAGCCGGCGGCAAAGGCGTTGATGGCCGGTTCCTGCTCAAGCACGTAGATTCTGGGTGCCGGGATGCCGGCAGCGATGCTCATCTCTTCCACCACGTTAAGCAGACGCTGCTCGCTGTTATCGGTGGTGGTGGCGTCGATTGGCTTGGCGCCCATCATCTCGGCGAGGGCGGGGCCGCCCTTGCGTAGCTGCCAGGTTTTCACCAGACAACCGCCGACAATGACCACAAAGGTGCCGAGCGCGATCCAGGCCGTAAAGGGATGAGCCCAGGGAGCCTGAAGAGAGACTCCCGCGCCGGAGAAATGCAGGATCAGCAGCATGGCGGCGGTCACGCTGGCGATCACTGCCACCACTGCCACGACGAAATAGAGCACCAGCAAGCCGGTTTTACGCCGGGCACGTTCCTGGTGTTGGAAGAAATCCATGGTCTAATCTCAGCGGATCAGAAACCGACCTTGACGGCCTTGCGGGCCTCTTCGTTCTCGATCTTGAGCAGCTGGGCTTCCTTGAAGCTGCCGAACAGTCCGCCAATAAAGTTTTGCGGAAACTGCTCGCGGTAGGTGTTGTAGTTCATGACGGCATCGTTGAAGGCCTGCCGTGCAAAGCCGATGCGGTTTTCGGTGCTGGTCAGCTCTTCCATGAGCTGGCTCATGGTCTCGTTGGCTTTCAGGTCCGGGTAATTTTCACTGAGGGCGAAGAAGTTGGCGAGGGAGCCGGACAGCATGGATTCTGCTTTGCCGAGTTGGGCCACGGCGCTGGCGTCATCGGGGTGGGCGGCGGCGGCCTGTTTGGCGCTGGCCGCCTGATTGCGCGCCTCGATAACCTGAGTCAGGGTCTCTTTCTCATGACTCATATAGGCTTTGGCGGTCTCCACCAGATTGGGGATCAGATCATGGCGGCGCTGTAGCTGCACGTCGATCTGGGCAAAACCGTTTTTGAAGCGGTTCTTGAGGGCGATCAGTCGGTTGTATACAGCGATGATGTAGATAACGACGGCGGCGATCACGCCAAAGAAAAGCAAAGTGCCCATGCGGGTGGTCCTTCCCCAAGCAGAGATGATTGTCGCTCTAAACTACTGCAAAAGTACCAGTGGGGAAAGGTGGTTCTGCGCCGAAGCCGTTGCGGAGTATCAGTACTTGATGCCCCACTTGCGGTACAGGAAGCCCATGATCCAGGCGGGTCCGATCATCAGATACTGGATGTCTTCAAAGAACGAGGGTTTCTTGCCTTCGACCTTGTGGCCCCAGAACTGGCCGATCCAGGCGAGTACAAAGACCACCAGTGAAAACAGCCCGACGCTGATGCCGATCGAGGTGATCAGGCCAAGCCCGGCCAGGCAGATAACACTGAAGACCAGCATGCCGAGGGCGATAGGTTTGGAGAGGCGGGCGTAGTAGGCGGTAACGAACACTAGCGCCAGGCAGGCCCAGAAGCCGGTGAAAAGGGGGGCGGGTATCGCCCAGAGAAAACCGACGATGGTGAAAAAAAATCACCGGCACGCAGACAAAATGCACTTTCTTGTTGGTGGGGTTCTGGTGGCTCTCGCCATAGGCGTCAAGCCAGTCATCCATGCTGCGGGTTGCCATGGTTGCCTCCCGGTAATTTTTCGATGCTGACAGTATAGCGCGATGTGGTGGGCAGGATGCGAGGGGGCAATTGATAACGGCGCGGAAGGGCTGGCCAGGAATCTGAAAGCAATGAGGCCGCGCCCAAAGTCTGGGCACGGCCTCTCGCGTCTGAAAACCTCAAACCTGGCTCGCGCCAGTTATCAATTATCCATTATCAATTGGTTTTTACGCCCCCAGCCAGATGGCTACGTCAGTGGGTTTTACGGGAAGGTAATGATCCACCAGCAGAGCCGTGAACAGGGCAAAGAGGTAGGTGATGGAGTAGCCGAACGTCTTCATGGGAAGTTTCGGGTCATCTGAAAAGCGCAGCCGCACAGCGTGGTACAGGAATACCAGGCCCAGAATCAGCGCGGCCAGCAGGTAGATCAGGTCACTCATGCCGGTCAGGTAGGGCAGCAAGGTGCAGATGAACAGCAGGATGGTGTAGTACAGCACGGATTCCCGGGTAAAGGGGATGCCGTGGGTGACAGGCAACATGGGGATGTCAGCCTTGGCGTACTCGTCCTTGCGGTGGATGGCCAGCGCCCAGAAGTGGGGAGGGGTCCAGACGAAGATGATCAGCACCAGCAGCCAGGCATAGGGGTGAACGTCGCCAGTCACGGCAGCCCAACCCAGCAGCGGCGGGATAGCGCCGGCAATACCGCCGATCACGATGTTTTGCGGGGTCGCCCGTTTCAGGTACAGGGTGTAAATGAACGCATAACCGACGAAACCAAACAGGGTCAGCCAGGCGGTCAGTGGATTGACCAGGAAATACAGCATGATCATGGACGCCGCCGCCAGCAGAACGGCAAAGGTAATGGCGGCTTTCGGACTGAGCTTGCCGGCGACCAGAGGCCGCTTTTCGGTGCGAGTCATGATCGCATCGATTTTCTGATCCATGATCTGGTTGATGGCCGCAGAAGACATCATGGCCAGCGTGAGACCAATAAAGGACGGAATAAAAATATCCAGCGGCACCATCCCCGGGGGATCGGTCGCCAGGAACATGCCCGCCACGGCGGTGACCATCAACAGCATCACTACGCCCGGCTTGGTGAGGGCAAGGTAGTCGCGCCAGGTTGTAGTATCGCTCATGATTTTGCTCCTTCCTGTCGCGGATTGCGTATGCCGCATTTCACATTGATGGCACGGATAAACAGTACCAGTGATGCGAGCAGAATAACGGCTACAAAATTATGGGCAACGGCCACGTCCAGAGGGACCGCAAACACCACGTTACTGATGCCGAGGGCGAGCTGAACGACCAGCAAGGACAGGATGGTCAGGGCGAAGTTACGGAAGAAGGTGCTGCGGGCGCGCAGCAGGATTTTGGCAACCAGCGCCAGTACCAGCAGGGTCACCAGTAAAGCGCCAAAGCGGTGCATGACGTGAATGGTGGTACGAGCGTGATTATCGAGGACACCGTATTCAAAATCCGGTTGATCATGCTCATGGCCCCAGAAGATAAAGGCTTCCTCGAAGTCCAGACGCTCCTGCCAGCCTTCTTCGCACACCGGCAGTTCGGTACAGGCCACAGCGGCGTAGTTGCTGGCGGTCCAGCCGCCCAGGGCAATTTGCAGGATCAGCGCGGCCAGTGTGATGGAGGCCAGGGGCTTGAGCATCCGCACATCGCAGTCGTTGAGAAAGCTGGGCCAGCGGAACACCCGTGCGGTCAGCAGCACCAGCAGGGTAAAGGTGGTAAAGCCTCCCAGCAGGTGCAGCATCACAATGGTGGGCTGCAGCCCCATGGTGACGGTCCACATACCCAGAATGCCCTGGAAAATCACCAGAGCGACCAGGAACAGGGGTAACTTGAGCGGTTGCTTTTCCCGCTTGCGGTTAATAAAGGAAAGCACCGCAATGACGATGATGACCAGCCCCAGGGTGGAGGCGAAGTAGCGGTGTACCATCTCCGGGACAGTCTTGTGAGCTTCGCGCAGACTGCCCGGTGTTACTTCATTGGTGGTGTTGACGTGGTCGATGGCTTTGCGCACGTCCAGATGGCCGTAACAACCAGGCCAGTCAGGGCAGCCAAGGCCAGCATCAGACAGCCGGGTCCAGGCGCCAAGGGTGATCACGCCTGCAGCAAGAATAACCGCCAGAACGCAGAAGCCGCGCAGCCAGCGCTGTGAAGAAGTCGGGGTTTGCATACCAGCAGCCTAATTAACCGATCAGGGACCCTTTAAGGGTGCGTTTGAGATCGACGCGGATGTTCTCCGCCTCTTCCAGGGTGGCATCCATGTTTTCGTGCGTGGGATAACGCATGAAGATCTGGCCGTCCGGGCTGACCAGAAAGATATCGCCCACCGGCAGGCTCTCTGCCGGTGCGTACACCGGCGCAAGCGCCTGCCGTACGGTGTCCGGGGAGGCATGTACAGAGACCATGCCTTCCACATTGTCATTCAAGAATTGGCTCAGGCTTTCTTGCGCTGGCGCGGTGTGCAGGATAACCCGGCGAACCCGGTCAATGTCCTCACCCAGCGTCAGCCTGACCTGGCGAACCTGGTAATAGAGCGCGTTCTTGCAGCGGGTATCACAATCGCCGTCTGCTATATAAAGGATGGTCCACAATCCGGTCATGTCCTCGCCGGTGTAGTCGCCACCCTTGTTATCGCGCACCTGCAGGTCGGCGATGTCGATATGGGGGATTAGCAGCTGGCCTTTGTTGGTCCGTGGCATCTCCCGCAGATCGATCAGATAGCGGCCTGCCAGGGCAAACAGAATAAAGGGGCTGATGATGGCAACCAGGGTAACGATGTTCTTCGTTTTCGGTGACATGGTCTGTTCTGCTTCCCGGGGCGAATTTAACGGCCCTGTTGCTGAGTGAGACGCTTACGTTGTGCCCGGCTGGCGGCGAACAGGAAAATCACCAGTGCCGCGATGGCCAGGCAGAGCCACTGCAGGGCGTACGCCTTGTGCCGTTCGGGGCCCATGGGCGTGACGTCCTGCCAGTGGCGGGGCAGGGGTGTCAGGCCGCCCAACGCCAGTTCCGGGGTGACCCGGATTTCAAAGGGCGCCAATTCTACCCCAAGTTTTTCGCCAATGGCGTCAAAATCCACTTTTTGCACCCGTAATGGCCACTGATTGTCAGGCAATGTCTCCTCCTGGAGGACAAAGGCATCGCCAGAGGTGTGATAGACCGTCCCGGTGACGGTCACAGCGTCTTGAATAGCGGGAATGTCTGGCAGGGTTTGGCGGCTGGGGCCACGAGGCAGCCACCCGCGGTTGATCAGTACCCACTGACCTGCCGTCGTTTGCAGGGGGCTGAGTAAGTGGTAGCCGGCCACGCCGTTCAGGGTGCGGTTATCGAGCAAAACCGGATGGGCATTGTCCACCAGGCCGTTCAGCCGAGCTGAACGGTGCAGGGGTGAGCTGTCTTGCAGCAAGCTATGGAGGTCGGCAGGTGGCAGGGCCGCGCGCTGCGTTTGCTGTTCAAGCCAGACTCGCTTTTCTTCGGCGCGATCCAGTTGCCACCAGCTGAGACGTAAACAGATGCCGACCACCACGAACAAGGCAGTGAAGGCGATCAGGGTCATCCAGCGTGAACCGTTACGGGGGCTTGCCATGATCAGAGGCTCCTTGGGGAGGGCCAGTGATGTCGCGGACTGCACCATCTTTGGTGGGCAGTGCTGCGGCCGGTCAGTACAATGGCGGCACATTCTACATAGGACGGCTCAGGAGTACAGGTGTGGCGTCCCTCAAGGAGTCAGGCATTTCATGTGGTGGGTAAAACTGATTGTTATCGTGTTGCTGCTGGCAGCGGTGTTTTCTCTGGGGCGCGCCCTGATGGGGCTGGTGCAGGGGGACAGCAAGTCAGGCAAGACCATGCGTGCGCTCGCCTGGCGGGTAGGGTTTTCGGTAGTGATCTTCCTGTTCATCCTGTTCAGCATGATGATGGGCTGGATTGCGCCCCATGATGTGAACCCGACGCTCCGCTATGGGCAGCCCATCGAGCAGTCCCAGGCTCCGTCTTCCGCGGCTCCAGCTGGGCTGGAATCGGGCGAACAACCGTAAAAGCCCCGTAAAACCTGGGCTCGGGGGCGAACCGGCCACGGCGAACAGGCTCAAACCAGAGAATCCAGTAATAACAGGGGAGCCCTGTCATGTTTGTGATGCGTTTGATTCTGGCGGTGTTTATTCGACTGGTGGCCCGTGCTGAACAGGGGCCAGCGGTGGCGGACGGAGAGTCGGCAGGGGCGTTCCCGGTGAAAGTCTCCCGGTAAAAGAATTTTGTCCTGCTGGGGAACTTCTTCCCGCTGCAGTGTTCTTATTACCTGAAAGCAATACGTTTTCTCCTCCAAAAAAATATCAGGCAACCCTCGGGCGTTCGAGTCAATCGGCGCCCTATTTTTTTGTCGGTGCTGGTGGGTACGGAAAAGGGGTGATGTTGGAGGCTTTGCTATCGGTAATTTTACCTGGTCCGGCCTGGTTCACCTCGTCTATCCGGATCACGGCATGCAGGGGAATGAAAGAACGGGTGACATCCCCAAACAGGTTCCGCAGCTTTTCCTGGGCTGGGTCCACCACCACCCCGGAGCGCTCACCAAACACAAACGCCTCCACTTCGATAAATCCGTAGAGCTCACTTTGATATAGCTGCGAGGCATAGATCTCCATAACTTCACCGTTGTTATGGAATATTACCCGGTAAATCTGACGCTCTTCCGGCATGGCTATCTACCGCCCCGTTAATGGAAAATGGCCGCGGAGTCTAGCACAGGGAGTGACCGCGCATATGCCTGAAATCCCTACCATTTGGCTGGACTTTAATAACCTGAATGACTACAGTTGGCGCCCATAAATGCAATGGGACATTTTGCCGCACCCATGGCAACCCGGTGGGATCCAGGCAGTTGGGTACTAGCTGTTTGATTTTATTGGTGTTTGTGCTCTGTGCGATAGCAACAATCGGCCACCCCCTTGGCCGTTGCTGTCCAGGGACAGGTGTGGGGCGGGTCTCGCTGTATCAATCCTGAAACTTCGCTTTCCAGGTGCCGGTGACGGCAAAGAACAAGCGTGCCCATATAGAGGCATCGCTGGGGAAAACAGGGAGCAAACGCATGCAGTCAACTCTGTTCCACCGCGCGGCGGTCGGTCTCACGTCACTGATGATCAGTGGCATGACCTTCGCCAGCGACTGGACCGAACGTTCCAATCTTGATCTGCGACCCGGTGTCACCGCGGTCAGCCAGGAAATTCAAGACCTTCATACCACCGTTCTCTGGATCGTGACCGTTATCGGTCTGCTGGTGTTCGGCCTGATCGTGTTCTCCATGATCCGCCATCGCCGCGCCAAGAACCCCAATCCGGCCACCTTCCACGAGCATGTGCTTCTGGAAGTCCTGTGGACCGTGATTCCCTTCGTGATTCTGATCGCCATGGCCGTGCCGGCCACCCGCGTGCTGGTCAAACTGGACGACACAGCAGAATCCGAGCTGACGGTGAAGGTGACCGGCTACCGCTGGAAGTGGAGCTATGAGTACCTGACTTACGAAGACGACAACGATATTGGCGTGTCCTTCTTCTCCAACCTGGCGACCCCGCCGGAACAGTACAACAACCCGGTGCTTGCCGGTGGCCTGTTCCCCTATGGCACCGCGAAGGATCGGGTCGGTCAGGAAGCTCCCGAGAAAGACCACAACTATCAGTTGGAAGTGGACAAGAAGCTGGTCATCCCGTCCGGCCAGAAAGTGCGTTTCCTGGTGACCTCAGACGACGTGATCCACTCCTTCTGGGTGCCGGACTTCGGTGGCAAGAAAGATGCGATCCCCGGCTTCGTCAACGAAACCTGGGCATTGGTCCCGGAAGGCAAGGAAGGCACCTACTACGGTCAGTGTGCTGAATTGTGTGGCAAGAACCACGCCTTCATGCCAATTGCCGTGGAAGTGGTGACCCAGGCGGAATTCCGTGACTGGATCGCCGAAGAGAAAGAAAAAGCCGCATCCGGCCCTGACCTGACACCGTTCTCCGGTCTCGACCAGGCCATGGAAGAAGGTCAGCAGGTTTACGCCTCTGCCTGTGCCCTGTGTCACGGTGCCAACGGTGAAGGCGGTATTGGTCTGCCGTTCGCGGGCACGGATTTCGCCACCAAGAGCGAACACCTGAACGAACATATCGATGTGCTGGTGAATGGCCGTGCTGCCATGCCTGCATTCAAGGCTCAGCTGACTCCGCGCCAGATTGCGGCGGTAGTCACCTACGAGCGTAACGCTTTCGGCAACGACACCGGCGATCTGATTCAGCCCGCCGATGTTAACGACCACGAATAAGGGAGGGGATAGCAATGTCTACTGCAGCTGCAACCCATGATGATCACCACGATCATCACCACGCCCCGACCGGCCTGAAACGCTGGCTGTTCAGCACCAACCACAAAGACATCGGTACCCTGTACCTGTGGTTCAGCTTTGCCATGTTCCTGGTTGGCGGTTTCATGGCCATGGTCATTCGTGCCGAGCTTCTCGAGCCCGGCATGCAGTTCGTGGATCCGGAGTTCTTCAACCAGATGACCACCGTGCACGGTCTGGTCATGGTGTTTGGTGCGGTAATGCCCGCCACGGTTGGCCTGGCCAACTGGATGATCCCGCTGATGATTGGTGCGCCGGATATGGCGCTGCCGCGGATGAACAATTGGTCCTTCTGGATCCTGCCGTTCGCCTTCGGCATCCTGATCTTCGCCGTGCTGATGAGCGCCTTTGGTGCCGGTAACCCCAGCGCGCCGAACTTTGGCTGGACTTTCTACGCGCCGCTGTCGACCAAGTACGGTCCGGCATCTACCGACCTGTTCATTCTGTCCGTTCACATGATGGGTATCTCCTCCATCATGGGTGCGATCAACGTAGTAGTGACTGTCTTCAACATGCGTGCCCCGGGCATGACCCTGATGAAGATGCCGCTGTTCGTGTGGACCTGGCTGATTACCGCCTTCCTGCTGATTGCCGTTATCCCGGTATTGGCCGGTGCGGTGACCATGATGCTGACAGACCGTCACTTCGGCACCAGCTTCTTTGATGCTGCTGGTGGTGGTGACCCGGTACTGTTCCAGCACGTGTTCTGGTTCTTCGGGCACCCTGAGGTGTACATCATGATCCTGCCGAGCTTCGGCATCGTGTCAGCGATCATTCCGGCCTTTGCCCGCAAGCCGCTGTTCGGTTACGCCTCCATGGTGTACGCGACCGCGTCCATTGCACTGCTGTCCTTCGTGGTATGGGCTCACCACATGTTCACCGTGGGCATGCCGCTGGCCGGTACCCTGTTCTTCATGTACATGACCATGCTGATCTCCGTACCCACCGGTGTGAAGGTATTTAACTGGGTTGCCACCATGTGGCGCGGTTCCCTGACCTTTGAACTGCCGATGAAGTGGGCGATCGCGTTCGTGATCCTGTTCACCTGTGGTGGCCTCTCTGGTCTGATGCTGGCGATCACGCCGGTGGACTTCCAGTATCACGATACCTACTTCGTCGTGGCTCACTTCCACTATGTACTGGTGACCGGTGCCATCTTCTCCATCTTTGCTGCGGCCTACTACTGGTTGCCCAAGTGGTCTGGTGTGATGCCGAGCAAGCTGCTGGGTGAGCTGCATTTCTGGAACTCCCTGATTTCCGCCAACCTGCTGTTCTTCCCGATGCACTTTGTGGGTTTGGCCGGTATGCCGCGTCGCTACGCTGACTACGCGCTGCAGTTTGCGGACTACAACTTCTGGATTTCCATCGGTGGTTTCTGGTTCGGTCTGTCCCAGGTGATCTTCCTGATCGTGGCCATTCGTTGTGCCATGAAGAAGGGTGAGCCGGCGCCGGCCAAGCCTTGGGATGGTGCGGAAGGTCTGGAATGGGAAGTGCCGTCTCCGGCGCCGTTCCACACTTTCGACACTCCCCCGGTTATCAAGTAACGGACACGGAACGAGGGCACTATGAGCGACAATCAGCCTCTCAGCGTGGAAGAACGCAACAAGCGTACGCTGAAAAAGCTGGTGATCTGGGCGGTGGCCATGTTTGGCTTTGCCTTTCTCATGGTGCCTTTTTATAACGTGATCTGTGACATCACCGGACTGAACGGAAAGACATCCAGTACGGCAGCTACGCAAGCCCCGGAAAAGGTGGTAGCTGATCGTACCGTGACAGTGGAGTTCATTACCCAGAGAGGGGATGGCATCAGCGGTGAATTCACCTCTGAGACCAAACGGGTAAAAGTCCACCCGGGTGAAATCACCCTGGTGCATTTTTACGCCACTAACCCCACAGGCTCGGACATGGTGACCCAGAGCATCCCGTCGGTAACCCCGGGGGAAGCCGCGCGGTACCTGCACAAGACACAGTGCTTCTGCTTCGATCAGCAGACTCTGGCGGCAGGCGAGCGCAAGGACATGCCGATGATCTTCTATCTGGACCCTGAAATTCCGCGTCACATCAATCAATTCACTCTGTCGTACACGATCTTCGATGTGACAGAGCGGGTCGCCGGTAAAAACAACAGCGTGGCTGTGAACTGATAACAGCCGGTTGTAGAGGAGAATTTTGATGGCTACTGACAAGTATTACGTACCGGAAAGCAGCCCCTGGCCGCTGACTGCGTCCATCGGTCTGTGCATGACCGCGGTGGGCGGCGCACATTTCATCCAGCAAAGCACCATGGCAGATATGGCGCCGAGCTTTAGTGGCAAGCCGCTGTTCTTCCTGGGCCTGGCCTGGCTGCTGGTGGTTCTGGCTCTGTGGTGGCGCGATACCATCAAGGAATCTGTTGGTGGTCTGCACAGCAATCAGCTGGGCGGTTCCTACCGTCAGGGCATGCTGTGGTTCATCTTCTCCGAGGTGATGTTCTTTGCCGCCTTCTTTGGCGCCATGTTCTACACCCGTTGGCTGATCATCCCGTGGTTGTCCGGTGAAGGTTCCGGTGCCATGACCCACGAACTGCTGTGGCCGAACTTCCAGGCCATGTGGCCGCTGACGGAAACCCCGGACGGCACTACCACCACCCCGATGGGTGCCTGGGGCCTGCCCGCCATCAATACGGCGATCCTGTTAGTGTCCTCTGTCACCCTGACCATCGCCCACCATGCTCTGCTGGAAGGCAAGCGCGGTACCCTGATTCTGTTCCAGGCGGCCACGGTTGTCCTGGGGGTGATCTTCCTGGGCCTGCAGGCGCTGGAATACGTTCACGCCTATGACATGGGCCTGACTCTGGACGCTGGTATCTACGGCAGCCTGTTCTTCCTGCTGACCGGTTTCCACGGTGCCCACGTGACCATTGGCACCATCTTCCTGTTCATCACCCTGATCCGCGTACTCAAGGGGCATTTCAGTGAAGATAATTGCTTTGCCTGGGAAGCGGGTGCCTGGTACTGGCACTTTGTGGACGTGGTATGGCTGTTCCTGTTCGTGACGGTCTACTGGTTGTAATTTCCAGTACGACAGGCTTCACGCAAAAAACCCGCTTCGGCGGGTTTTTTTGTGGGCTTTTGTTTTGCTCATTCACCATGCCCCGGCCGGGGTCGCTTCAATCTTCATACCAATACCGGCTAACTGTTTTTCGCGATTGCGTGTTCAGAACCGGTGTTCGGTCCCTCTTACTGAAACAAGAGGTCAGGTGACGGTCACCGACCAGGTTTCTGTTGGAGCGATCATGAAGACCCCATTCTCTCTCTCTGCCCTGTTTTGCGCCGTGTTGGTGACAGGCTGTGCCAACAAGAATGTCGATGTCACACCGGTTCCTGATGACATCACGCTACCTGACTGGGTATTGAACCCGCCAAATGACGCACAGTTTGTCGGCACAGACTGCACGGCATTCAACGGCAACATGAATATCAGCAAGCAGGCTTCCTCTGCCAACGCACGGTTGGAGCTGGCCCAGCAGATTTCCGTTGCGGTGGATAGCCTGGTTGAAACCATGGCGAACCGTACTGGTACGGGCAGCGGCCGTGCCGCTGAGGGCTCCGATTTCACAGCGGTTTCTGAGCAGCTGACCGAACAAAGCCTGGATGGCGCCATCCTTGATGCGGTGGCCTTCGGCAAGATCGAAGGTGACACCCAGCTGTGCACCATGTGGGTTCTGAATGGCGATCGCAGCAGAGTTCTGTTTGACAGTCTTGTGTCTGCGCAGGGGGCAACACTGGATGCACGTGATGAGGATGTCCTCTATCAGCAATTTCTGTCTTCTCAGGCTCGCCAACGTCTGGATGCCGCCCGTAACCGGGATGGCGAGAGCTTCTGACCTCGAGAACGTAAAAACCAACGGGATCATCCACTGAGAGAAGGCAGGTGCAGCATGTACAAGATGGCATTGACTACCTTGGGGACGTTATTGCTCGCGCAGCAGGGGCTGGCAATGGAGGAGTTCTATACCGCGCCGGGGGCCCGGGCCATGGCAATGGGCGGGGCATTCACCGCGGTGGCCGAAGACAGCAGTACGGTCTGGTACAACCCGGGGGGGCTGGGATTTCTCTCGGGCATGGATGTCACTCTGGACTACGGCACCGTTGTGGTTGGCAGCGAAGATGTGGGATCAGCGAGCGGATCAGACATTGCCCTCTATGACACGGAAAGCGAGTTGAAGTATCTCGGTTTCAGTGGAAAGGGATTCGGTATGGCTTATTTTCGTCCCTATGACTTTCATTCCTACGGGAAGGATGACAAGGGCGATATTACCCGTATCCGCACCGAATACAGTGAGCTGAAGTTCGGTTTCGGCGTGGATCTGAATGATCATGTGGCAGTCGGTGGCAGTATCGACATGATTAGTCAGAGCACGGATTCCGATTGCGAAAGCTGTGATGAAAACGATGAAACCGGTTTTGGCTACACCCTTGGGGTGCTGGGAAAGTGGAAAATGGATGCGGCGCGAAAGACCGAGTTGCGTGCCGGGGCAACCTGGCGATCGGGTACGGATGTGGACGCGTTGCTGGGAGAGTTCGAGGATCTGCCCAACCGTCCGCAAGTCCTGAGTCTGGGATTGGCGGTGAAGCGGCCGTTTGATCTCGGTGCGGGGTGGGGGATGTCGGCGACCGGTTCAGTGCAGTTTGATGATATCGCCTACAGCAAGGTGTTGTATCTGGGACAGGACGGCATCGAACGCTCCGACAACCGCATTGCGGTGGATCATGAGCGCATTGCCTACGGTGCGGAGTTCCAGTTCATCACACCGTCCAACCAATCTTTCTTTATTCGTGCCGGGGGGTATGACTCTGAAGCGGAAGGGGATGCGGCGCCCCTGCTTGACGGTAGCAATGACCGTTTTCGTCCTTATTCCTCGGGCGTAGAGGCGGTGACAGCAGGGCTGGGCGTGTATCTGGGGGACTGGATTGTGGATTACGCCATGGAGCAACGGACTATCCTGAAATCGGACTATGCAGCGGTTCAGGATCAGGATGAGACGTTACATAGCCTGTCGATTTCCCGAGCCTTCTGATGATTATCGCGATGGGGGCTGGCCTGCAGGGCCGCGTGGCCGTGTACCGATACCTGATTGGCTTTCTGTTGGTGTTGTTTGCCCAGTCTGGTTGGTCTGGGGCATCCGAGGCGTTGGGTTTTTATCAACGTGGCTATCAGGCTGAGTCACGCGGGGCCTTTGAGGAAGCCATTGAGTGGTATCGCAAGGCCATTGCCGAGCGTGACGGGGATGGCCGAATCACGTTTCCCGGTGAAGTCAGTTATGAGTGGTATGAGACACCCAGGGGGATGGCGCGCAGGAAAATCGAAAGTGCCTCACGATCAGAACCGTATTTCCCGGCACAAAGAATGAACGCCTTGCTGGCCAAGCAGGAAGCGGCACAAATCGCCGCCCGCTCGCAACAGCAGAAGCGGGACAAGTTCATCAACCCGCCTGCTTTGCGGGTAGCGGTCGAGCTGCTGGACGCAGGAAATGATCGCATTGTTGACGGTGGCGAAAACGGAAAACTGCTGGTGACGCTGACTAATCACGGGGGCTCTGCAGCAGATAATGTGGTGCTGACAATTCGCCGCAGTGATAGCGATTTGTCGCTGCCGTCGCAGATCCCGCTGGGCACTGTCGGTGCTGGCGACAGTGTGGTGCGAGCCATTGCGTACCAGGCGGGAAAACGTCTGTCGGGCGGTACCCTGTCGCTTCGTCTGACGGCAAAAGACAGTGATGGCTTTGAGGCACCCGAATCGGTTCTGGAGTCTGTTGCCCGTGCCTATCAACCCGCCCGGATTCTGGTTCGCTCGCCATCCATTCGCCGTGGTGAAGGTAACCTGCTGATTATCGGCTACGAGCTGGTGAATGCAGGGAGAGGCGCTGCCCGAGACGTGGACCTGACACTGAACCTGAAAAGTGATGCCATCCTGCGCGATGACGCTGACCGGCATCGTCGTATCGCGGCGATTTCCCCCGGTGAGAGCCTGCCGGTCGAATTTGGCCTTTACACCAGTCGAGCCCCCGGTGATGGGCTCGAGATCGGGTTGACGGTGCGTGAGGCACAAGCGACGTCGGAACAGGATACATCACTGGCGCTGATGGTACCTGCTGGTGCGTATTCATCTGGTGGGGAGCTGCTGGCCAACTCCCCACCCCTGGGCGCCAGTGAGATTGAAAATGTCAGTCTTGCGATACCTCAAGGGCTGCGTAGCGAATCCCTGGCGGTGGGGGTGGTAATTGGCAATGGGCGTTACCGTCATCTCGATGCGGTGCGGTTTGCTCATCAGGATGCCCGAGTGATATCGGACCATGTTGTGCAGGCAATGGGTTACCCCGAAGAGGGGGTGAAGCTCCAGCAAGACATGACTACCCGGGATTTTCGTCGCCTGTTTGGTACCCGCGAACGCGGCTTCCGTGACGGTTTGCTGTATCGCAGGGTTGAGCTAAACGCCCGGCGCAGGGAGAACCCACCGGTGTTTGTCTATTATTCCGGGCATGGGGCGCCCTCACTGGACGAGGATGGCAAGGCCTACCTGGTGCCGGTGGATACCACCTTGCGCGATCTCCCGTATGAAGGCTATGCCCTCGAGGACTTTTACGACAGCCTTGCGGCCCTGCCCAGTAATAATGTCACAGTGGTACTTGATGCCTGCTTTTCCGGCGCCAGTAACGACGGTTTGCTGCAGAAGGATATCAGCCCGGCCTTGCTCCGCAGTGCCGGAAGCATCACCCCGGCCAGCATGAGCGAGGCGTCCATCTTTACCAGTACCTCGCCCAATCAGGTCAGCTATTGGTTCAACGAAGGGCGCCACAGTCTGTTCACTTACTTCTTTCTGAAAGGCCTTCGTGGTGCTGCCGATGATGATGGCGATAACCGTATCACCAGTGGAGAGCTGCACCAGTATCTGGGTTGGAATGTGGCAGATCATATTCTCGAAACCCGTAAGCCCAGCGACCAGACACCGCAACTGGTGGGCAACAAGGACAGACTGCTGGCGGTCTATTCGGGGGAACAGCCATGAAGCCGTTCTCGTTATCCTCAATGGTCACAATGATGGTGTTTACGGCCCTGTTATTGACCAGCGGCCAGGCCGTGGCCTGGTTTGGCCAATCGACACCTGTGCGGGAAGTGGAACCCTGTGCCGGCAAGCTGAACGCATTGAGTGGCACGACCGAAGCGGCGTTCAGGATCCGGGGCTATGGAGAAGGGGAGAATTTTCAGCAAGCCAAGGTCGAGGCGCTGCGCGATATTGCCGAGCGTATTCAGGTTCGGGTGACCGGCCGGAGTGTGTCCAGCACGCACATGGCGGGTGAGGACGCCAGCGCGTCTTTTCTGTCGACCGCTACACTGGAAACCACCTTGCGCATCGACAGTGCTGTGCAGGTTTGCTCGCACCATTCAGTGAAGGGCGATCGGTGGCACGCAGTATTCGAGTTCGATAGCCGGAGTGCGGTGCAGCGATTGATCGCCACCCTGAATGAGACGTTTCACGGCCAGCCGGTGGTGCTGGACGGAAACCCGTATTTGCTGGAATCGCAGTTGGTGAATGAATTGCGGGCGGGGCTGACAGGCAAGGGCGCAGAAGACGCCATGACGGTGTGGGTCGCCCTCAAACGGTTGCATGGCGGCTGGTATCTGTCTGCCGGAGAACACCAGGTTCGTCTTGCCCCGCAGGATATTCTTCAGGCGATTTATTTTACCGGCAGCCAGACACTGCTGTTGTCGCTGATCAAAAAGACCGGGGCCAGTGCCAGTGTCGACCAGCTGCTGGAAGGGGATGCCTTTGCACTGCGGGTAGACAGTACCCAAAGCGGTTATCTGTCCCTGTTCAATCTTTATGCGGACGGCCGGGTGTCGGTCTTGTTTGCCAATGGGCTGGTGACGGCAAACAAGGCAGAGATCGTTCCGCAGGAGGAGCTGACCTTTGAAGCGGCTCTGGCCGAAACAGACAAAGCGACGCGGGATCTCTATCTGGCGGTGCTATCGGACCAGCCGCTTCCTCCTTCAACCCTACATCAATTGCGTTTGGGGCAGGGGCTGGTCGAGGGGGAAGACAGTTACCAGTTGCCCATTCTGCTGGCGCTGTTGACGCAGGTTAACCCCAGGGTGGCGTCCACGATGGTAACAACCTTGCCAAAGATGGGGGCGGTACGGTGAAAGCATGGTTGGTGATGTTACTGCTTGTGGGCCTGATCGATGCCAGTGTGGCATCAAGCGCTGGGGGCGACAGTTTTTCGCAATGGAAAGCTGCCCAACAGCGGGCCTTTCAGGATCAAATGACGCGACGGCAACAGCTGTTTCGCAACATGCTTTCCGAAGACTGGACGGCCGTAACGGCCGAACCGGGACAGGTGCGCGACCCGTTTCCCAAACCGTTTAGCCCTCCGGTGAAAGACGGTGGGCAGAAGCCTCTGGCGGTGCCTCTCGCGGACGACATGCCAGAGGTGATCACAGATCCTGTGCCGTTATTGCCGCAGCAAGGAAAGGCGCTGGTGTTTCTTGGTCACTCTCTTCTTGCTCCTGAATGGGAATGGGCAACGGTTTCTGACTACGACTCCCCTAAAGGATTAGTGCGTGGCTACGAACGATTGACTACCACCCGGTATCAGGACACCGTCCGTTGGTTGCGTGAGCAGCGCCGGGGGTTGGCGTTAGGGGACTGGGGGCTGTGGAAATTGGTGCAGGCCGTCAGTGAGAGCGGGCACAGTACCGATGGGATGCAGGCAACCGTGCGGCAATGGTTCTTGTTGTCTGAGCTGGGTTGGGATGTGCGCCTGGGCTATAGACAGAGCAAAGTGGTGTTACTGGCCCGAACCGCCCAGCCAGTGTACGGGTTGGCCTACTACCCGGTTGACGGGCTGGCCTACTACGACCTGGCGGATGTGATTTCGGCTGGTGAGTCATTATTGATCCACGGTCAGGTCAGCGATTCACAGCCCGTGGACTTTGCGTTCTATCGCCATCCGGTCACCGTTCCCGATCTACAGGAAAGGCAGTTGCGCCATGGCGATGAGATGTTGTCCCTAGAGTTTGATCGTGAGCTGGTTCGCTATTATCAAGGGCACCCGACGGTGGATCTGGCATTCTATTTTGCCGCCCCCCTGAGTGAGCACGTGGCGCAATCATTGCGTGCTTCGTGGGCGAGGCTGGAGGGACGCTATACCCGGCCGCTGGACAAGCTGAATGCGCTGATGCGGTTGGTCCAGTTCGGGCTGCCCTATGAAACGGATCAGGAGCAGTTTGGTCGGGAGTACTATCAACTGCCGGACGAGTTACTGTTCCATCCGGCGGCGGATTGTGAAGACCGATCGATCTTTCTGGTACAGGCGTTACGCCTGCTGCTCAAGGTCAACGCAGTGGGGCTGCTCTATCCAGGGCATGTTGCCGTTGCCGTCGATATGCCCGGTGAGGGTGACCGCCAGACTGTGGGGCGGACTGCCTGGCTGGTCGCGGACCCGACCTACATTGGCGCCCTGGCAGGACAAACCATGCCGGCGTTTGCAGGGGTGATCCCCGAAGTGATTGGCGCACCGGTCGCGGGGCGGTGGTCGTCGATTACTTCCGGCGGAGCTGGCGGTTAAGCCATTGGCCAATATCCCGAATTTGCTCCAGACACACCATATGTTCCATGGGGTAGTGGTGATATTCCGGCTCAAGGCCCATGTCTTGCAGGCTTGCGACGGCGCGCCGGCCGAGCTGTTCCGGGACCACCGGGTCCATGCTGCCGTGGCTGACCATGACTGGCAGTTGGCGATTGGCTTCGCTGGGCGTGACCGGCATGGCCATATAGGTGGAGAGGGTGAGTAGCCCCGCCAAGGGGCTCGGGTGGCGTAGCGCACACTGATAAGCCACCGCGCCGCCCTGGGAAAAGCCGGCGATAACAATGCGATTGCTGGCAATGCCCCGTTCGATTTCCCGCGCGATCAGGGCGTCCACGGCGTCAGCTGAAGCGAGGACTCCGTGTTCATCCACCTTGCGGTCGATGTCCATGGCGAGAATATCGTACCAGGCGGGCATCACCATGCCGCCGTTGACGGTGACCGGGATGTTGGGAGCATGAGGGAAGAGAAACCGCACAGGCAGATCTTCAGGTAGCTGCAGCTCTGGCACGATGGGCTCGAAGTCGTGGCCACTGGCGCCCAGGCCGTGCAGCCAGATAACACTGGCCACGGCAGGCTGGGTCGGTTCGATTTCGATGCAGTTGAGTCGTGCGGTCATGATTATTCTCCTGCGGCAACAATGACGCGGACAGCATTGAGCTGACACTGGGCATCGCCAATCAGCTTTTCCAGTTGCGCGGTCTGCTGTTCCAGTGCGGTGATTTCTTCATCACGCACCGCCGGATTCTTGGCCTGCAGGGCCTTCAAACGGGCAAGTTCATGGTTCTGCTCTTCGCGCATGGCAATGAGTGCGGCTGCCACCACGTCGTCAGCTTCCTTGCACGCAGCCACGTCATTGGCCTTGAGCAGTTTTTCCAGCAGCGTTTTCTGGCTAGAGACAATCTTGCGGCTGAGGGCCTTGTCCATCTTGTGGCACTGCTGGCTGAGCCCCTCATGGCTGATCGCCTGGCTGATGTTCTTGCCGTTGGCATCGAGCAGGTGACGGATCACGGTGCAGGGCAGAAAGCGGTCTGCCTGCAGGTAACGGGGGGCCATGGATTCCACCGTGTAGATAGCTTCGATCAGCAGGGTGCCGGGTTTGATGCGGGGATTCTTCAGCAGGCTGACGGCGGCCTTGCCGCGGTTTTCGCCAAGGATCATTTCCAGGCTGCCTGTGACCATGGGGTGTTCCCAGGTCATGAATTGCATGTCGTCCCGGGCCAGCGCGGTGGCACGGTCGTCGGTCATGGTAATCCCTTCGTCCGGCAGACCGGGGAAGGCGTCGCGCATGTGCGGGCCAGGCTTGAGGATCACGGCGGTATCGGAATGTTCTTCCTGATCCACACCGTAACGATCGAAGACACGTTGCATGAAGGGCAGGGGAGACTGGGCATCGGCTTGCGCCAGCTCGTCCCGCAGTGCATCGGCACGATCTGTATCGCAGGAACTGAGTTCCAGCAAACGGTCGCGACCGGTTTCCATCAGGGTGTGCAGTTCATCCGCGATCACACGGGTGTCGGCGACCAGCGCATCAATGGCGGTGTATTCCGGGTCGCTGCTCAGCAGCGGCTCGAGCGCATCGCGGCTGCGCAGGTAGATATCGTGGCCGGCCGGGTTGGTGTGCTCAAAGGCATTCATGCCCTCGTGGTACCAACGGAACAGCACTTCCTGGGCGTGCCCTTCAAAGTAGGGAACATGAATCTGGATATCTTCGCGCTGCCCGATACGGTCCAGTCGGCCAATGCGCTGCTCCAGCAGATCCGGGTTTAGTGGCAGGTCCAGCAATACAAGGTGATGGGCAAACTGGAAGTTACGCCCTTCAGAGCCGATCTCTGAGCAGATCAGCGCCTGGGCGCCATCCACGTCATCGGCAAAGAAGGCCGCAGCGCGGTCCCGTTCAATCAGGTCCATGTCTTCATGGAACATGGCGATGTTCATGCCGAGTTTGTAGTTGCAATGGGCATGCAGGTCGCTGGCGGTATGGCGGCTGGCGCAAATCACCAGCACCTTGTCGTGGCGGTGCTGTTTGAAGAACTGCTCCAGCCACGTTACCCGTGGGTCCAGCGTGCACCAGCGATCATCGTGGTACAGGGTTTCCGGGTGAAGGTGGCCTTCCAGTTCTTCGTCCTGATCGTAGCGATACTCATCAGGGAGTGGCAGAGGACTGCCGTGGACGTGCCGCAGCGGGAAACCGGCAATATTGTGGCGGGTATTGCGGAACATGACCCGACCCGGGCCTGAGCGGTCCAGCAGCTCGGCGAGCACACTGTCGCGGGCATCGGGTGTAATCTCCATGTCGGGCAGCAGGGCCTTGGCTTTTTCCACCAGGGCGGAGTCCCAGTCTGGCTGGTCGTGCAGCTCGCCGGCCAGTTGGGCGATCTCCTGATAATGGCTCTGTTCTTCCCGGAAGGCCTCAAGGCTGGGGTAGCGGTCCGGGTCCAGCAGTCGCAGACGGGCGAAGTGGCTTTCCAATCCCAGCTGTTCTGGGGTGGCGGTGAGCAGCAGCAGGCCGCGAGCCTGTTGGGCAATGGTTTCCACCCGTAGATAGGAGTCACTGGGGTGTTGTTCCGACCAGGCCAGGTGATGGGCCTCGTCCACCACCAGCAGGTCCCAGTCAGCGCTGGCCAGCTGGTCGATATCGCATTCGCTCAGGAAGTCTGTGCTGCACAGGATCAGTTGTTCCGACAGGAAGGGATTATCATTGTTGGCTGGCGCTTCGCCTTGTTCCTCGCCGAGGCGCTCTTCCTCAATAATCTGCGCCAGCATGTCCTTAATGCTGGTTTCCGGCTGCAGGGCCTCCAGACGTTCCGCATCGAAGATGGAAAAGTGCAGGTTGAAGCGGCGCACCATTTCCACAAACCACTGGTGCACCAGCGGTGATGGCACTACCACCAGCACCCGGCTCGCGCGGCCGGTGAGCAATTGCTGATGAAGAATCAGGCCCGCCTCAATGGTTTTGCCGAGCCCGACTTCATCGGCCAGCAATACCCGCGGGGCATAACGGCTGGCGACCTGATCGGCAATGTATAGCTGATGACCAATATGATCGATTCGCGGGCCCCGCAGCCCCTGGATGCGTGATTGCTGCTGCTGGCAGTGGGCATTGAGGGCATCCACACGCAGTTCGTACCAGCGGTTGGAGGCCAGCTGGTTGGAAAGTAGTCTGTCCAGGGCCGAATTCAGTTTCAGGGTATGGCCCAGCAGGGTCTCGGGTACCGGCTGTACGTTGTCTGTCTCGCCGGCCGGGTGGGCCATGTAGACCTTCAGGCCGTTCAGCTCATTGACCTCGGCAACGGTCAGTTCCAGCTCATCCCCGGTACGGATGGTGTCGCCCACATCAAAGGTCACCCGGGACAAGGGGGCATTATTGATGGCGTAGGTCCGCTCTTCTTCAACCGCCGGGTATTCCACGGTGACAAGCCGGTAATCCAGCTCCTTGATGATACCGAGACCCAGTTCGGTTTCGGATTCGCTCAGCCAGCGCTGGCCGGGGGTAAAGTCACTCATACTCACTGCCGGTTGATTCCTGGGGAGGCGAATTATACGGGTTTGGGATTGCGCCTTCGATGCCTGAGCGCAACTCATTGGCCGGACGGCGCTATCCGGGAGGGGCTGCCTCGCTGAAAGCAGGTGGGTTGCGGTATGCTGGCAAGCGTTTGAATCACTATTGTGACCGTTATGGCCGATATCCTTCCTTTCAAAAAACCGGTTAGAAAAGCCCCGCGCAAGGGGATGTGTCAGCACGGCTTTCATAAGTGGGTTGTGTGCAAGGAAAAGCAGTTTGATGTGAAGCAGGGGCGCCTGGTGACGGTGCATCGTTGCGAGCGGTGTGGCAAGCAGAAGGTGACGGCGCAGTAATCCCCGCTATGGTCTTATACGCATACCTCCAGTCCCTGAAGTGGCCCGGTTTAGCGCCTCATTAGAGATTTCAGTGGCGTTTTTGAAAAGATTCGTACCATAATCCCAAATTAGCATAATGAGACCTGGTGCACACTGTTGCATTTGTTGCAGGGTCCAAGAATAACAACAACGGAATTTGGGTATGGCCACGGGAATGCACTCCTCACAGGGCTTCAGGCTACTGGTTATGGTATTGCTGGGTGTCACGGTTGCTGCTTGCGGTGGCGGTGGTGGTGGCTCGTCTGGCGGCGGCGGGGGCAGCGTTCAGACACCTGCGCCGGTGGACCCGGACCCAGACACATCGTCGCCTCCCGACCTGGATGAATGGCTACGTCAGGTCATTGTTGACCGTGGACTCACGGGTGACCCGGCTACGCCTCGTCAGAGGCAACAGAAAACCCCGGCCCAGGATCCGCTGATCAAGTTGGGGCAGTTACTGTTTTTTTCCCATACTCTCTCTGGTGATCTCACTGCGTCGTGCGCAAGCTGCCACATGCCTGACTTCGGGGGCAGCGATGCCCTGTCACTGGGGGTCGGTGTGTCTCCTCTGGATGCGTCTCAGGTCGGCCCACCCCGCAGGCTCAATAGCCTCAATGACCAGGATCCCGCCGCGGATGGCAAACCCAACATGCACCGCAACAGCCAGACGGTATTCAACGCGTCCTTGTATGACCGCAGCCTGTCCTATGACGGGCGGGTGTTTGTACTCGATAAGGAAGTCCGGGCAGGGGGGAAGGGCCAGTCCATCCGCACCCCGGAAACGGGTAACCTTTTTGACGTTTCTGCGGCGGATGGGCTGCTGGAAGTCTTCTCAAAATTCCCCCTGACCAACCACAATGAAATGCGGGCTTACCTGTTCAGCTCCCTGTCAGAAGAACAGTACCGTGAGCATCTGGTCGCCCGTTTGCGTGGCGAGGTGGATACAGATTTTTTATTGCCGCAGGGGCGGGATAACTGGCTCGCCTTGTTTCGTGCTGCGTTTCAGCAGCCGGATGCAGATGCCGTTGATGTGATAACGCTGGTGAATGTGCAGCGCGCGCTGGCGGCATACATGGGCTCCATGATTTTTATCGAGAGCCCATGGAAGCGATATATAGAAGGAAATGACAGCGCGCTCAACGCGACAGCGAAAAAAGGGGCTCGCTTGTTCTTCGCTCCTCGTGAGGAGGGAGGGCTCGATTGTGTGGCCTGCCACAGCGGTGATTTCTTCACCAACGAAAAATTCTACAACGTGGGGTTCCCGCAAATCGGCCGTGGTTTTATGCGAGCGGAAAAAGACGATATCGGTCGTTGGAACAGTACACGGGTGGAACAGGATCGATATGCTTTCCGGGTTCCGAGTTTGCTGAATGTGCAGGTAACCATGCCTTACGGGCATGCTGGGACATTTGATGATCTTTCTGAGGTGATTCGATATCACGCGAACCCTCGTCAAGCGTTGAGCGGATTTGATTTCTCCCTTCAGCAAATATCCCAGTTTCTTGGCATGGCAAGTTACGATTATGCGCCAGACCATAGCGCGGCGGTGCAGGCGGCATCCAGTTTCGCTCTGGCAGAAACGTTGCTGCCAAACCGGGAGCTCACAAATTCAGAAGTGAATGCGCTAACCGTTTTCCTGCGCACGTTGACGGATGATTGTGTGAAAAATCACACCTGCCGTAATCAGTGGCGCCCGGAAGCCGGAGAGGATCCTGACGGCAACATGCTTGTGGTAGGTGAGAACCCACCGGCGGATCCCACCTTGCCGGTGGAGCCGGATCCAGACCCGGAGGATCCACCGGTGGAACCGGGCGATTACCCCAAAACGGTAGCGCTGAATTTCACTGCACCGGGGCTTGATACCTTCGCTGAATTAGCCAGCTGTAGCGAAGCGCCCTCCATGGTTGCGGTGAATTCAGGGTTGTCGGTTTTTGTGCCGCGGCACCTGTTTTCCTTTGGGCTCTATGATCTGATCGGGCGCCCCCTTCATCCCCATGGCTTTGATGCGGGTACCTGGAATCTGGATTCGGTCGTCAGCATTGAGCCCACCATGATTGCCGGTGGTGTCAGTGCAGCCTATATGGATGACGACTGCTGGCTAGACCTGGTGTATGCCGGTGGAGATACCTCCGGGATGGTATTCTACCGTAACCGGGGTGGTCAGTTAGGCTTTGATGCTGTGGACTTGTTGACGGACGATCCTGGTGGGAAGTTTACCGGCTCGGCAATGATTGACCTGAATGGGGATTACCGCCGGGAAATGCTGCTGGGGAACCTGCAACAGAAAAAACTGCCGATCTATTCGAGCAACGAAGATGGGGATTACTATCCTGTCGCGACCTTGAGCATGAGCCGTAACACCTATGGGATGTCATTTGCGGATGCCAACCATGATGGTTACCCGGAAATGTTTTTGGCCCACTGGTCCCCGGGCAATGTACTGACTGCGCCTGTTTTCTGGGTCAATAATGGTGGTGCCGAGGTAGAACACAATGATGTGGCGGCCGGGTTGTCCAATAATGATTTGTCCCAGACATGGAATTTTTCTCCACAATTTGCCGATATCAATGCAGATGGCGAACTGGACCTGTTGCTGGGGGCCGATTTCGGGACCAGTGTGGTGATGAAGGGCAAGGGTGAAGGAACATTCGAAAATATTACCGACAGAACCATCATTACTGATGAAAACGGCATGGGCTCCGCGTTGGGCGATTATGACAATGACGGTGATCTGGATTGGTTTGTGACCTCCATTTTTGACCCAAGTGGTGAAGCGGAAGCCAACTGGGGTATCACCGGCAATCGTCTGTACCGTAATAACAGTGTTCAGGGTGATCTGATTCTGGAAAATGTCACTGACATAGCCGGAGTGGCGGATGGCAACTGGGGTTGGGGCGCCTGCTTTGCAGATTTCAACAATGATGGTTTCCTCGATCTTTTCCACGTGAATGGATTTGGCGCGATACCGGAATCCACCTCATCGTCCGAGTTTGGCCAGGGGATGATTGAGCAGTACAAGACCATTACCCAGGAGTACTTCGACTCTCTGCCCCGGTTGTTTATCAATCAGGGGGATGGAAGTTTTACGGAAGAAGCGGTGATGTGGGGCATCTTGCTCCCCAGTGAGGGGCGCGGCATAACCTGCCTGGATCATGACCGGGATGGTGATATTGATGTGGCGTTACTGGATCATTCCAACGGGTTGCAGTTCTTCAGTAACCAGGTTGGGCATGGTTTCGACAGGCGTTTCCTGTCTGTCCGTTTGGTTGGGGAGTCGCCCAATACCGAAGCCATTGGCGCCAGAGTGCAGGTCACTGCCAATGTCGGCGGCGAGTTCGGCATGCAAACCCAGACCCGCTTCGCCATGGCCAACACCAACTTCAATGGCCAGAACCCGCCGGATATGCATTTTGGCTTGGGCTCGGCCATGAGTGCGGACCTGACCGTCAGCTGGCCCAGTGGTGAGCGCTGGGCGTGTGATGATATCGATACCAATCGCTTTTTGATCTTCGACCAGCGTAGCCGGCCGGCCAGCTGTACGGCTGCTCCTTGAAGCAGCTATCAGCTTCCAGCTTCGAGGAAAAGATAAACCCAATGTTTTTCACTCGTAGCTGGAAGCTGATAGCTGGTGTTCTTCAATCCAACACCATGATCGCCTGTCCCGCATTGATTTGCTGGCCCTCCTGGCGTGCAATGGCCACAACCTTTCCGGAAGCGGGGGCATAGATCTCGATTTCCATCTTCATGGATTCCAGTACGGCCACCACGTCGCCTTCGTTCACGGTGTCGCCCTCGGCCACATTCAGCTTCCAGATATTCCCCGCGGTGGGGGATTCCACCGGGGTGCCTTCCACTTCGTCAGTGCCATTGTCTGCATCGAGATCCTGTTCAGACTGGAAGTTGATCTGGCCGCTTTCCACCCAGCGCTGCAGCTCTTCGTCAAAGGCCTGGTTGCGTGCATCGGTAAAGCTGGCAATGTCTTGCTGGTTGTCATCCAGAAATTGCTGGTAGGCACTCAGGCTGAAGGTGGTCTCTTCCACCTTGATCGGGTATTCGCCTTTGGGGAAGTCCCGACGAATCTGGTTGAGTTCGTCGTGGCTGACTTCGTAAAAACGAATCTGATCGAAGAAGCGCAGTAACCAGGGTTGTTCGAAGGCCTCGGTCTTCCGGTAGCGATTCCACATCTGCAGGGTACGTCCGACGAACTGGTACCCCCCTGGCCCTTCCATGCCGTAGACACACAGGTAGGCACCGCCGATACCCACCGAGTTTTCGGCGGTCCAGGTACGGGCGGGGTTGTACTTGGTGGTGACCAGACGATGGCGCGGGTCGTAGGGCGTGGCGACGGGGGCACCCAGATAGACGTCACCGAGCCCCATCACCACATAGCGGGCACTGAACAGGATCTCTTTGACATCGGCAATGCTGTCGAGCCCGTTGATACGACGAATAAATTCCAGATTGGAGGGGCACCAGGGGGCATCCTTGCGCACTGACTGCATGTACTTTTCGATGGCCTGATGGCAGGCCTCGTCATCCCAGCTCAGAGGGATATGCACGATACGCGAGGGCACTTCCAGGTCGTCCTGCTTTTCCAGTTCCCGTTCAGCGCGAGCAAGGAGCGCCAGGAGTTGTTGCCGTGGCAGTGTGAGCGGATCGAAATGAATCTGCAGGGAGCGGATACCAGGTGTGAGTTCTATCACCCCGTCCAGTTGCTGTTCTTCCAGCCACAACATCAATGCATGGGCGCGGAAGCGAAGACGCAGGTCCAGGACTAGCGGCCCGTATTCCACCAGCAGATAACGGTCACCGGCGGCCCGGTAGGCGACCTCTACCCCGACGTCACTTTCGCTCAGGGATGCCAGTACCGGTGTGGTAATGGTGCTGCCTGTCGTGGTATGGATCGGCGCCGTCAGGTCGGTAATGCAGGCAGTTTGCTCCGCGGCCAGGGCGTCTGCGTCTTCGAGAGTAATGGCCTCAAACCGCAGGGTGTCGCCCGCTTTTAATTGTCCCAGTTTCCAGCGATCAGCCAGCACCACGGTAGCGGGGCAAACAAAGCCACCCAGGGATGGCCCGTCCGGTCCAAGGATGACCGGCATGTCGCCGGTGAAGTCCACGGTGCCGACGGCGTAGGCATTGTCGTGGATGTTGGACGGGTGCATACCCGCTTCACCGCCATCACTGCGCGCCCACTGAGGCTTGGGGCCAACCAGTCGAATGCCGGTCCGGCTGGAGTTGTAATGCACCTGCCAGTCGGTGGAGAAAAACATGGCTATGTCGTCGTCGGTGAAAAAATCCGGCGCGCCGTGGGGGCCGTAGATGACTCGCAACGTCCAGTGTTTGCCCAGGCCCGGCTTGAGCGTTTCAGGGACGTTCAGCACAGGGCTTTCGCCGGTATCGGCAGCGTAGTGCAATACATCGCCGGTGCGCAGGGCACGGCCGCCATGGCCGCCGAAATGCCCGAGGGTAAAGGTGCTGCGGGAGCCCAGATAGGGCGTGCATTGAATGCCGCCAGCAAGACTCAGATAGGCACGTGCGCCTTCACCGCGAACCTTGCCCAGTTTCAACACCTGGCCAGGGTGCACGGTAATGGCCTGATAGCAGGCAACGGCGTCTCCATCCAGAGTGGCCTGCATGTCCGCGCCGGTGAGGGCAATGCGGGTGGCCTGGTTGAACCTGAGTGTCGGACCGTTAAGGGTGAACTCAAGGCCGGCAGCCTCTTCGTCATTGCCCAGAAGGCGGTTGCCGAGACGGAAGCTGAGGCTGTCAAATGGCCCTGATGGGGGGACGCCCACTGGCCAGTAGCCGCTGCGACCGGGGTAGTCCTGCACGGTGGTAAGTGTGCCGCCGGCCAGCACATCCAGAGTGTGGGGCTGATAGAGAAAGTCATTCAGGTACCGCGTGGTCATGCGACCGTCTGCAAACACCGGTTCTGCCAGAATGGTGCGCACATACTCACGGTTGGTTTCGATGCCTTCCAGCGTGATGGCATCCAGTGTTTTGCTCAGTGCGGCGAGCGCGGTCTCGCGATTGTCCTCGTGGACGATGACCTTGGCCAGCATGGGATCGAACAGCGGCGAAACCGTCAATCCGGCTTCAATCCAGTGGTCAATGCGGCACTGTTTGCCATCTGTGTCGGGGAACGTAACGGCAGTAAGCAATCCCGCGCTGGGCTGAAAATCCTTGTTGGGATCTTCGGCATAAACCCGAGCCTGGATGGCATGGCCCTGAGGCTGGAACGGACCGAGGCTGTCCAGTGCCGGCAGGTCGCCTGCGGCGAGCTTGACCATCCACTCCACCAGATCTACGCCGAAGATTTGTTCGGTCACACCATGTTCTACCTGCAGGCGAGTGTTCACTTCCAGGAAATAAAAGGCATTGGTGTCCTGATCGAGAATGAATTCCACGGTGCCCGCGTTGCGGTACTGAACGGCTTCCATGAGGACGCGGGCCGTGTTTTGAAGATCATTGCGCACTGGGTCGGGCAAATTGGGGGCGGGGGTTTCTTCCAGAACTTTTTGGTGGCGGCGCTGGGCGGAACAGTCACGCTCGCCCAGTGTTACGGCCTTGCCGTTGCCGTCGCCAAACACCTGCACTTCAATGTGGCGGGCGCGGGCGATGTATTTTTCGATAAAAACGCCGTCGTTGGAGAAGTTGTTGGCGCTGAGACGGCGCACGGTATCCCAGGCTTTGTTGAGGCTTTCGGCGCTGTCACATACCTGCATGCCGATGCCGCCACCGCCGGCGGTGCTTTTCAGCATGACCGGATAGCCGATCTCTTCGGCAGCGTTGAGGGCGGCTTCTTTGTCGGTCAGCAGACCGGTGCCGGGCAGGAGTGGAACGCCGGTTTTTTCTGCCAGGGCGCGGGCGGTGTGTTTGAGGCCGAAGGTATTCATCTGCTCAGGCGTGGGCCCGATAAAGGCAATGCCTCGTGCTTCACACCCTTTGACAAAATCCGGGTTCTCACTGAGAAAACCGTAGCCGGGGTGGACGGCATCAATGCCATGTTTTTCCATCAGGGCAAACAGTTTGTCCTGATCGAGATAGGTGTCGCGGGCACTGCCGTCACCCAGACAGTAGGCTTCGTCAGCCTGGCTCACATGCAGGGAATCACGGTCAGCTTCAGCGAATACGGCAATGGCTTTCACGCCCAGGGTGCGTAGTGTGCGCGTTACCCGGGTGGCGATGGCTCCGCGGTTGGCAATCAGAACAGTCTTGAACATGGCATCGTCTCTTCGACAGGTAACGGGTCGTCCCGTTATTGAATCCTTTGGCCGCTGAGGTCGTCCCCAGGGAATACTGCGCCAGGGTTAATCCCAAATCAGTACTTCAATCGGGGTCGGGTTGTAGCCGTTACAGGGATTGTTCAGCTGTGGGCAGTTGGAAATCAGCATCACGGTATCCATGCAGGCGGTCAGTTCCACGTATTTTCCCGGTGCTGAAATGCCGTCGGCGAAGGTCAATCCGCCTTCTGCAGTGACCGGCACATTCATGAAGAAATTGATGTTGTGGGTGATGTCCTGTTTGGCCAGATGGAATTCCGGGTGGGCGTTGATTGCCAACATCCAGCTATCCCGGCAGGCATGCATGCAACGCTTTTCCAGATCGTAGCGGACCGTGTTGCTTTCGGTGGCACAGGCACCGCCAAGGGTGTCATGTCGACCGCAGGTATCGGCCACGATTTCCAGTAATGGGTTCATGCGGTTGGTCATCAACACAGTGCCCGCCGTCAGGTACACATTGCGCTGTTCGCGAAGGGTGTCCATGGCGCTGTAGCGCTCGGCCGGGTCTGCGGCACTGTAGAACAGCGTATCGGCAGCCTGGTTTCCCTCAAGGTCCAGCAGTCGGACGGTTTGCCCTGCTTTGACGGTGCGAATGAAATAATCACCTGCTGCAACGGTTTCGCGAAAGCTGGCCTGTTCCGGTTGTCGTGAACTTTCTTTGATCATTTTTCGTTCCTTGTAGCTTGAAGCTTGTCGCTTGCAGCTTTTACAGCCCGAGGTGATACAGGCGGTTGTTCTCGAAGGCTCTGCCATTTTCCGGGCGGAAATTTTTGCAGTAATCATCGTCGCTGACCGGATCGGCTTTCAGCATGTCTATCTGCACCGGCTTCATGGGATAGTCTGTTGCCGGGTTGAGCGGGTGTGGGCAGGTGTGCAGGATTACCAGCGTATCCATTTCAAACCGCAGGGTGACGCTGGCTCCGGGGCTGGCTGCTTCAGGATCAAACTGCAAACTGCCGTCATCGGCGGCGGCCACTTTTGAAAAAAGATTCAAATTGGCTGCCATGTCGCGCTCGGTCAGGCCGTACTTGGCCAGCTCGGTGAGGAAGCTGTGTTCACCGCTCAGGGTCCACTGATTGTGATGGTCCTGGTAGGAGCGCACCGGGTATTTCTGCTGCAAGGTTTTTTCGCTGAGGGTGCCGCAGACGGTTTCATGCCAACCGAAATTATCCTCAACAATAGAAGCGAACACCCGACCCATATCGGAATACAGGCAGTTGCCCCGGGTCAGTTTGAAAGTGTGTTGGCCCTTGAGGGTATCCGGTGCGTTGTAGCGTTCCAGCAGGGCTTCCGGGTTGTACATCAGTACGGCCAGATTGGCGCCGCCTTGCAGATCGGTGAAGCGCAGCTGCATGCCGCGACGCACCCGCAGCGACCAGTGGGCGCTGCCGGGCAGGGTGGTGGTGTAAAGGCTGTCGCTCATGATGAATTCCTTGGCCTTTCAGAGGGTGTCGTTAAGCACGCGACTGGTGCGGGTCACGCGCTGGTTGATGCTGGTCAGGGTGCCGTTCTCACAATCGCCTACCGGCAGGTCATAAGTCACACGGGCGCCATAGGCCCCGGGGGCTTGCGGATCCAGCCGGGGTTTGTCGAAGACCCACAGGCGGGTGCCCAGATAAAACCCTTCGGTGATGTCATGGGTGATCATGAACACCGTGAGGCGCTGGGATTTCCACAGGGACAGCACCAGCTTGTGCATGTCGGCACGAATGCCCGGATCCAGTGCGCCAAAAGGTTCGTCCAGCAGCAGGATGCGTGGACGCTTGATCAGTGCCTGGGCCAGCGCCAGACGTTGCTGCATGCCCCCGGACAATTCATGAGGGTACTTGTCGGCAGCCGGGCCGAGTCCCACGGACTCGAGCATCTCCAGGGCATCCTTGCGTAGCTGTTTGCGTTTTTTACCTACGCTGATACCGAGCCAGCGACTGCTTTCCAGCTCGCCTCCCAGCATCACGTTTTCCACTGCGGTGAGATGGTTGAGCACGGAGTAACGCTGGAACACGATGCCCCGGCTGGCGTCAGGTTCGGCCGGGAGAGGCTGGCCATCCAACAGCAGTTCGCCGCGGGTGGCGTCTTCGGTGCCGAGCAAGAGTTTGAGGAAGGTGGTCTTGCCACAGCCGGAGGCGCCGACAATGGTGACAAACTCGCCCTCCTCGACAGTGGCGTTAAGACGTTCCAGGACGACCTGATCGCCGTATTCCTTCCACAGGTTTTTCATTTCGATAATCGCCATGGGTATCGCTCCTTAGTGCCCTTTCTGGTGGAACCAGGGGTAGCGCCATTGCGAATAGCGGCTGAGTAAAAAGTCGATGACAAACGCCAGAAAAGTGATCCACACCACGTAAGGCAAGATCACATCCATGGCCAGATACCGGCGCACCAGAAAAATCCGGTAGCCAAGCCCTTCCGTCGCGGCGATGGCTTCTGCGGCAATCAGGAACAGCCATGCCGGGCCCAGTGACAGGCGCACCGCACTGATCAGTCGCGGCATCAGTTGTGGCCACACCAGTCGGGTGATGATCTGCCAGGTATTGGCGCCCAGCGTTTGCATCTTGATGATTTGTTCGGCGGGAATTTCCCGTGCTCGCTGTTGCAGGTCCCGGATCATGAAGGGGGTAATCCCGATAATGATCAGCATGACCTTGGCCAGTTCGCCCAGACCAAAAATAATGAACAACACCGGCAGGATCGCCATGGGTGGGACCAGCGAGAGGCCGGTTACCAGTGGCGAAAAGGTGGAACGCACCAGCGGAATAGTGCCATTGCCAATACCGACCACCACCGCTACCAGGGCACTAATGGCAACACCGATGCCGAGCCGTTGCAGGCTGGCTAGCGTATCGGCCCAAAGCAGATATTCACCACTGCGTTTGCTGGGTTCGAATGCCATGCGGTCGATGGCCTGAACAAAACTGTCCAGTGCAGGCAGCAGCTTGTCGTTGGGGTTCTCCGCCAAGCGTGCATCAGACGCCACCATGTAGGCGACTATCAGCAGCAGGAATGGCAGTAGCCCCAACGCCCAGCTCAAGGCGTTGCCGGGTCGGCGGTTGATCAGTTTCTTCATGATGAATCCCGGTGTGGTTTAACAGCCTGTTAGACGTCAGACGCCCGGCTTCAGACGTCTGACGTTTTTCTCTTACAGCGTTCCGTCGGCCGCCATGGCCATGTAGTCCGGGATGAAACGCAGCTGGATGTTGCTGTCGCTACCGAATACCCCGGCCGGGGTTTCGATGCCCACAAAACCCGCATCCGGTGCGCCTTCGCCGAGCAGGCCGTGCTCAAACGAGAACTCCGCGACTTTCTGCATGGTGTCTTTCAGCTCAGCACTGTTGACGAAGGCAACGGCCTCGCTGGGCTGATAGAACATGCGGGTGGAGGCCAGTTGCGCCTCATAGCCGGCCAGGTCGGTGCCAGAGGCTTTGGCCATGAAGGTACGGGCGGCCTTGCCTGCCTCGTTGTCGGCGGACATGGTGGCCATGATTTCGTACCAGGCACCGGTCAGTGCCTTGCCGAAGTCCGGGTTGGCGTTGAGGGTGTCGGTGTTGACCACCATCAGATCGATGATTTCACCGGGAATCTTCGACGAGTCGAACACCTTGTGACTGTCTGGCATGGCCGTGATTTCGCTGAGTAGCGGGTTCCAGGTAGCGACCGCTGTGACATCGTCCGTAGTGAAGGCTGAGACCATATCGGCGTCTGAGGTGTTCACCACCGTCAGGTCTTTCTCGCTCAGGCCAACCGTATCGAGGGCACGGGCCAGCAGGTAATGGGAAACGGACAGCTCTACCAGGTTCACGTTCTGGCCCTTGATATCGGCCAGCTTGTCGGTGCCTTTCAGTACCACACCGTCGTTGCCGTTGGAGAAGTCCCCCACGATCAGGGCGGTGGAGTCCACGCCGCCGGCAGCCGGAATGGTGAGGGCGTCCATGTTGGTCATGGCGCAGCCGTCATAGGCACCGGCGGTGTACTGGTTGATGGATTCCACGTAGTCATTGATCTGCACCACGTCGATCTCGATGTCGTACTTGTCAGCCCATTTGTCGACGATTTTCTGCTGGGCACCGAAGTCCCAGGGCATCCAGCCCACATAGATGGACCAGCAAATGCTGAAGGAGTCTTTGGCCATGGCACTGGCCGGGGTCAGGACGGCAAACAGGGAAAGTGCTGCGGCGGCAGCGGTGTTGCGTACGGAACGGGTCATGTCAGACCTCCTTGGCTACGGACGGAGAGGAATCCAATGACACTGCTGTCATCGTGCTCTCCCGGGCTTTTGTCCCGCCGTGTAACCTTCTGCCAAGTCAGTCTGTGAAGGTCGCCAGCTCTCGGACCAGGCATCACCCTGAAGCAGGTGACCGGAACCCTAGCTGTCTATTGGTGCAAATTGTATTGAGTGCGTGATGGCAGCGTGGCCATTCGATTCCTCGACGGAGTGTGCTGCAAGTGGGGTGCCAACCTTTTCATTGCCAAGGAATTCAGCGGGTTAGCTGTTGGGGCCTGGTGGGGTGGGGAGGTTTGAGGGGAAGGCGCGATTTAAAATGGGGCATTCGGGTTGGGAATGCCCCGTGTTGGTGCTTTATTCCGGGGTGGCGGCAAGGAAGTCCATCAGGGCCTCCCAGCTGGCCTGATCGGCATGGGCGTCATAGCCCACCGGCATGTCAAAGCGTTCTGCTACTGCGTCGGCACCGGGGTTGGTAAAGCTGTGCTTCACGCCGGGAAAACTGAGCAGTTGCAGGTCGACGCCAGCGGCGGTCATCTCGGAGACAAAACCACTGACCTGCTCGGCAGGCACCATGGGATCGGCCTGACCGGTGGCCACCAGCACCCGGGCTTTGACCTCGCCGGCCTTGGCGGGCTGTTCTGTGCCGAGGCTGCCGTGGAAACTGGCGACACCCGCCAGGTCTGTGCCCCTGCGCGCCTGATGCAGAACCACCCCTCCGCCAAAACAGTAGCCAATGGCATACAGCCGTGCCGGATCGACCTGCTGTTGTTTAAGCATCAGGGTGCGGGCGGCCTGGAAACGTTGATTCATCTTTTCAGGGTCCGCCATGGCGGCTTCCATGAAGGCCTTGGCGTCTTTGGGGTGGGTGGCCACCTTGCCGGTGCCATACATGTCGATGGCCAACGCTGCATAGCCTTGTTTGGCGAGCATGCGGGCACGGGCACGGGCGTAGTCGTTCAGCCCCCACCATTCGTGGATAACGATCACGCCTGCGGAGGGGTTTTTCTGTTTGTCGTTCAGGTACATCACCCCGGTACCCAGATTGTCGGGGAGAGTGATTTGCGTTTCGATGATGTCCGCCTGCACGGTTTGCCCCAAGACCAATAGCACGAACCACAGCCCTAGCCGTTTCATTGCCTGTCCTCTTTCAAGATTAACAAAGTGGTTGAATCAGTTTTCCTGCCATACCCAGCGCAGGGGTTCGCCAAAATCATCGTAGACCAGCTTGCGACGTGGTCGGGGGGCCAGACGCTGGCGTTTTGGCTTGTGTTTTCGCGCTTCCTTGCGTGAATCAATGGTGGCTGCAACCTGGGTCAGGTCGGTGCGACGAGGCTCTTTGGGGCCGTTGAACAGCACCGTCTGGTGGCCCTTGCCGCTGATGGGGTCGGCACCACTGACGCCGGAGGCGACCTCCTGAATGGATCCACCTTCTGCCAGGAATCGTTGCATATCGCGTTCCAGGCGATGACGCTGTATTTCCTTGCTATTACGAACCTTCACGGGACTGATCCCAGGTTGTGAGTGGAATTATCCACCATATCAGGGTCCGCCGCAGGCGGCTACTGGCCCTCGGGTGGTTTGCCGAGTGCCTGGCGAATGGCGGTTTCCAGCTCTCCTCCGCGGGGTTGGGCAGAGGAGGGGAAGTGTGTGATGACATCACCGTTGGCAGAAACCAGATACTTGTTGAAGTTCCAGCCCGGCGCTTGCGTGGCGGCATTGAGCACCTGGAACACGGCGTTGGCCTGATCACCTTTCACCGAGCTGGTGGCGGCCATGGGGAAGGTGACCCCGTAGTTGATATAGCAAATGTCGGCGACGGCGGATTCGCTGCCCAGCTCCTGGTTAAAGTCGTTGGACGGAAAGCCGACGATCACCAGGCCATCTTCCTTGTAGGCCTTGTACAGGGCTTCCAGCCCTTTGAATTGCCCGGTGTAGCCACATTGGCTGGCGGTATTGACGACCAGTGTGGTGCGGTTGCGGGTCATTTCGCACAGATCAAGCTGCTTGTCCGAGTGCAGCTTGCGCACCGTGACATCCAGTGCCGCGGCGCAGCTTTGCTCCGCGTGGCTGGCGGGGCTAAGCAGAAACAGACTGAACAGGGCGGGGATCCATCGCATCATCATTGATCGTCTCCATTCGGGATGCACTGAGCTTCGCGGAATTCCAGTAAAGATAGCGCGAAGAGTTTCACATTATCGTGGCTTCAGGGCTTCGCCGTCGAAGTGGACGTCTTTGAGGCTATGACGCATGAAGGTGCGAATGTTGGCATGGTCGTCGCCTTCCGGGTTGCTCAGCACATGGTCGCGGAAGAAATGCCCAAAGCAGGCCAGGGTCTGCTCGTCGTTCAGGTTGTGCAGCTTGGCGAACGCGAAGATCTTGCAGGAGCCCTCGTTGGTCCCTGCTTCATTGATCACCATGTCGTCACCGCTGCCATTGGTGAAGCGGGTCGGGGTGTAGTCATAGTGCTCGTCAATGGCGGCCTGGACCTGCTCAAATGCTACCACTTCAGGCATCAGGTTCAGGGCAAACAGCAGGGTTTCGACGGAATTGCTCATGGGGAATCCTGTTCCGGTTCAAAACGCAGAAGGGTAGCGCTATCCCCGGAACAGGGGAAGGCCGGTGGCCCCTTATTGGGCGGCGGCAGGGGCAGCAGGCAGGTTGCGGGCGCCCAGCGGATTACAGTTCTTCAGTACCACCCGGCCCTGCAGCATGTTGCCGCGGGAATACTCACGGAAGATGCATTCGTTGGTGGCAGGGTCGTAGTCCTCGATCCACAGGTTGTCATCTTTCCAGGTGGCATTGAGGTGGTAGTGTTCCTCAGGGATGGTGATGCTCATGGTGCCGCCAAAGCGCTTGACGAACACTTGTTGGAGCCAGAAATAGTAGGCGAGGGTGGAGACCAGCCAGATGATCACGGCGATGATGATGGCCGGCTTCCACTTGCCGGCGCGAGCGCCGATACCGACCAGGGCGGCGATGACCAGAGCGGCGACAAGAAACCAGTAGAGATACGTAATCATTTTTCATCCTTGTTGTCTGTAACGTCTCTGGCATCATAGCAATGATTTCGCGGGCAGATGTAAAAGCATGCAACAGTGGTGGGTGTATATGGTGCGTTGTGCCGACCAGTCCCTGTACACGGGGATCTGTACCGAACCCGCTCGCCGTTTCCATGAGCACAACCATAGCCCGAAAGGGGCTCGCTACACGCGGGTGCGACGTCCTGTGGTGCCGGTACTGCTGGTACCCGGCGGGGATCGCTCGTCGGCCTCGCAGCTGGAGGCGAGACTCAAACGGCTGAATCGGGCTGGCAAAGACCGCTTGCTGGCCGCGTTGCGTGAGGAGAAGCGTCGTGCCCCGCTGTCGATCTGGTTGGACGATGCCTGAATTCAACATGAATGGAGAACACAGTAATGGCCTTGTGGCGTAGTGTGGTGCTGGTAATGCTGGCGGGTTGGTTGAGTGGCTGCGGGATCAACAATATCCCCACCTATGATGAGCAGGTAAAAGCGGCCTGGAGCCAGGTGGAAAACCAGTACCAGCGTCGTGCTGATCTGATTCCCAATCTGGTGAACACGGTCAAGGGCTATGCCAGTCATGAGCAGGAAGTGCTGGTGGATGTGACCCAGGCGCGGGCCAAGGTGGGGTCTATTCAGGTGGATGGCAACCTGCTGGACAACCCGGAAAAACTGCAGCAGTTTGAGCAGGCGCAACGCCAGCTTGGCTCTGCCTTGCAGCGCTTGATGGTGGTAGCAGAGCGTTATCCGGATCTGAAAGCCAACCAGAACTTCCTGGCGTTGCAGTCGCAGCTGGAGGGCACGGAGAACCGCATCAGTGTGGCTCGCCGGGACTATATTGCGGCGGTGCAGCAGTACAACACCGAGATTCGCACTTTCCCGGGCCGGCTGTGGCACAGCTTCCTGTACAGCGACATGGACATCCGCGAGACCTATGAGGCGACCTCGGAAGGGGCCGACCAGGCACCGGCGGTCAGCTTCGACTGATGCGCGTTTTCCTGTTTCTCAGTCTGCTGTTGGCGTCTCCCCTGTGGGCGGCGCCGACGTTCCCCGAGCTTAGCGGCCGTGTGGTCGATGAGGCAGGCCTGTTAACCCCGGCCCAGACGCAGAGCCTGACCCAGGCGTTGGCGGGGGCCGAGCAGAATACCTCGAATCAGGTGGTGGTGGTCACCCTGTCGGATCTGCAGGGCTATGACATCGCCGACTACGGTTATCAGCTGGGCCGTCACTGGGGCATCGGCAGCAAGGACAACGATAACGGTGTTCTGCTGATTGTGGCTCCCAACGACCGCAAGGTGCGTATCGAGGTGGGCTATGGCCTGGAAGGTTCGCTCACCGATGCGCTGGCCAGCGTGATCATCCAGCAGGAAATTCTGCCCGCCTTTCGTCAGGGGCAGTTTTATGGCGGCATCCAGGCTGGTGTCACGGCGATTCTGGCTGCCATCAAGGGTGAGTATGCCGGCACCCCGCAGCCACGGCAGAAAGTGTCCGGGCTGAAGGCGCTGGGCATTCTGGCGGTGATGATCGTGTTGACCTTCCTGCTCTCCTTCGGGGGCGGTGGCGGCCGGGGTGGTCGTCGCGGTGGCTTCATGTTCCTGCCCATGCCCATGGGGGGAGGAGGTTTCGGCGGTGGTGGTTTTGGTGGCGGCGGCTTCGGCGGCGGCGGTGGTGGTTTCGGTGGCGGTGGCGCCTCCGGTGGCTGGTAAGGGAGACAGGTAGTGTTACTGGATAAAGCCGCCCAGGCGGCATTGGCCGAGGCCATCAACGAACAGGAAAAACGCACCGATGCCGAGCTGGTCACCGTGCTGGCCACGCAGGCAGATGATTACCGTTATGTCACTTTGTTGTGGGCGGCGCTGCTGTCTCTGCTGGTCCCTGCGGCGCTGCTGTTTTTGCCACACTGGCTGACCGCCTTTGAGGCGCTGCTGCTGCAATGGGGTATGCTGCTGGTGCTGGCGGTGCTGTTCCGCTGGAAGCCCCTGCAGTTCCGTTTGGTGCCGCGTCGCCTGCAGCATTTGCGGGCTGCCAGCCTGGCGCGCAACGCGTTTTTGCAACAGGGGTTGCATCGTACCCGGGATGCCACTGGCGTGCTGATTTTCGTCAGCGAAGCCGAACATTATGTGGAAATCCTGGCGGACCAGGGGATTGCCCAACATGTCGGTGATGACGAATGGCAGGCGATAGTGGATACCTTCATTTCCCGGGTCAAAGCCGGGCAGACGGCACAGGGCTTTCAGGAAACGGTAACGGCCTGTGGTGACAAGCTGGCTGCCCATGTACCCGCAACCCGCCAGAAGAACGAGCTGCCCAATCATCTTGTCATTCTCTAGACCATGATTCTTCAGGAGCAAGGCCGGGCGACAGTGCCGTCCCGGCCACGGCTTCCCGGTCACTGCAATATCTGGAATATGAGAAAACGGGATAATTGCGTCTTTTCCTGAATTCGGGTAACAACATTAGGGTCTGTTAAGGAGCTCGAATAACGATAACCGCCTTCCCGCCCACTGTGGTGGATGCGGCGGACGTCATCTCAAAGCAGCCAGGCTGTCGCTTTGAAGGCGCAAGGAGAGAGACGATGAAACTGTTCCGCGAAAAAAGCAGCGCCAGTAGTGCGCCAACGCCCCCGGTATTGATTACCGAATCCACCGATATTGAACGCCTAAAACACATTGCACGAAATACTGCTGCATTCGATTTGGGTGTGCAGTCTGTGGAGTGGGAGCGGGAAACGAGTGGTGCTGCGGATTGCCTGAGACTGCGGCTCAGCGACGACTACTATTTCGTTATCCGGCCCTGAGACTGCGGGCAACCCAGGTTCGTCGTCAACGGCTCGCCAGAGGGAGGAAGATCCTCCCCTCTGGCCGCTTGTCCGGTTCAGGCGTTAGCCCTGGCTCCGCTCGCGTTGCCTTTAACGCCCTCGCTTTTGTCGTGCCTGAGCCCATAAACTCATGGACACATGTCGGTACCGTTGGTTTCGATAGCACCGGTGATGGTGTAGGTGCTGACGATATAGCAGCGGGCGATATTGGCGGTATTACCGGTGCCTGAAAGGTTGGTGATGGTGACGCCTCCGGCAAGCAGGTAGGTATGGATATCTGCGGTTGACACGGTGCCGGAAAAGAACAGCGTATTATCGGAAAAGTCGATATAGCTATTGTTGTCGGTAAAGGCGAGCGCCTGCCCCGTGCTGCCATTGGCCACGACCGTGGCGTTGTTGTTGCGGATGGAAATATGGTGGCTGTTCTTTATCAGAAAGAGCGCAGCGGTGCTGGCAGAGACCTGTGAGTGCAACACATTGTCGTGGATCTGAACATTGGACACGTTATCCATTTGGGCGATCACAGCGGAGCCGCTTCGGCTGATGCTCGCCTGGACGCCCACCAGGCTGCTGTTGTTGGCCATCTCAAAAAAACGGTTGGGGCCGCCGCTGTCATTATCGCCTTCGCCGGTAATGCTGGCGGATGGTGTCGTGAGGTTGACGATTTTCCCAGAGGGGGTTTTGGCCAATAGTGTCGATTTCCCCAGAATGTCCTGACCGTCCTGCAGTACCGCGAGCTGATTGATGTCGGTGTAGTCCCCATTGAGAATGACGGCCGTGTTGGCCCCGGCGGCATTGATCGCGGTGGCCAAATCTGTGCCATTGCTGATGCTGGTGCTGTCTAGCACCGTAATGCGTTTGCCTTCGGCTGTTTCGGTGATGTGCTCTGTTCGACCGTAGGCCCCGGCCTGGCTGACCACATCCACATCACGAATCACCGGGTCGGTCATTCTGCGCTCCATGGGCGTTGGCTGCCTGCTGCCGCGTTCTGGCCCACCGAGGGGGATGCTCAGGCGAACCAGCCCAAACGTCTGGCTGCCACGGGGATCATCGTGCTGGTGCTCCAGCCCCAGGGATAACCGCGCCCCTTGCCCTAAAAACGGAACGTCATTGAAATTCATGTCCAGCCGGGTGCGCGGCCCCTCTATCGTCTCTGCCTTGCTGTCAGTGAAACGGTAGCCACCCGCATATAGCCGTAGTTGGTGGGCGGCATCGCGCTTGAATAGCGGGAGTCGCCAGCCTATCTCTGCATCGAAGCCACTCATGCTGCGTTCTTCACCGGCACGATAGGTGAAACCCGTGCCAGTGAATTGCGTGACGCTGGCGCTGTCCGCTTCGTGCTCGGTGGTGCCGACAGGAATATAGCCATTGGCCCGGAAGTCCCAGTTCAGGGACAGGGCTTCCACGCCGAATGTGGCCTGGTTGAAGTGGTTGTCGCCGGGTGTTCTGCGACGGTCGAAATAGCCGTAGCCGCCCAGGTTCCAGCCCGTGTCCAGCATGTGACGCAGGCCCAGGCCCGCATTGCCTTCGAGGCTGTCCTGATTATCGAAGCGTCCACGCAGATTGGCGAACAGGAGGGTGTCGTTGTTCTGCCATACAGGAAAGAACAGATCGGCTTCGCCGAGACTGCGATCGGTGCCGGGTTTGCCTTCCACCCCGATTCTGGGACTCCATTTGTTCTGTGTGACGGGCGTTTGCGCGCTGGCAGTCGTTGTGAGGGTGAGCACAGTGGCAGGCAGGATACAGATCAGAAACCGATTCATTCTTTCCCCCAGGGTTCAGACGCGTGCCTTTCTCTGATGGCACTGCGGATGAGATTCCGTTATTAGCGGGCATGCACGTATCGGCGCTTGAGCCTGAAGGGCGCGAACCCGGCGTACTGTCGAAAGCCCACGGCGCGACCACACCACGACGGCGTTGGGTGATGGCCGGACAGCTTCCGGATAGTGGGTGCTCCAGATCGTACAAGGTACCGGGGTAGCCTTGAGGCGAAGACTGGCAGCGATGGGAGGAATACAAAACATACACAGCACTGTGACAGGTGTCCAGATTGCCTGGTGTGCGCTTATTCCATGGGGCTGCTGCTTTCGTCTCCGGTCACATGCTTTAGTTCATAGGTTTTGGCCGCCGCCTTGTCTAGACTGGCAGGCAATGCTGCCGTGTTGGCAGATGAAAAGGATTTCATTTTGACAAGGAGTCAGGCAATGCGTATCGCCCCCCTGTTTTCGTTTCCTGCCGCGGCAATGGCCGTTTTACTCTGGCTTTCCGGTTGTGCCTCTACTGCGGAGGATGCGCTCCCGGAGCCGTCGATGCAGACAGAGGAAATTCATAACGAGGGTGAGCCGGGCAGTGCACAAGTGCGTCGTCTCGATCTGGTTGCCCTGGTCACAGCCATCAATCACGACACCCGGGAAGTGACGCTCAAGAATGACGTGGGCGAAAGCACCACTCTGACCGTCGGGCCGATGGTAGAGAACCTGGATCAGGTGGAGAAGGGTGACAAGGTTCATGTGGTGTTTTACGAGCAAATGGTCGTTTATGCCCGGCCGCCGGGTAGCGGGGCCGATCTGGGCTCTGCCTTGCTCATGGAGAGTGCAGAAAAGGGCCAGAAACCGGCTGGCGTGATTGCGGAAGTGGATGAAATCGTTGCCGTGGTCACGGCGGTGGATCTTGAAAAACACACCGCGACGCTGCGCTTCCCTGACGGTAGCGAGGAACCCTTTGCCGTGTGGCCAGACGTGGAACTGAAGGAAGAGCATGTCGGTGTGGAAGTCGTCATTCAGATGACGTCGGCGGTGGGCGTCAAAGTCGACAAGATCTGATCGGCGTGGATTAGCTGCTGTTCCGCCCTGGTCCAAGCGGGGGAGATTGCCTGTGTTTGTGCGGCTCTCCCCTCAAGGGGCGTTCCTGCACCCAGTTGTTGTCAGCACGGAGTCAGAAGGGAGTGGTTTGGCAGAAGCCTCGCCTTGTATTGCAGCTTGAGGCTTGTGGCTTGCCGCTCTGGCATGTTGCGCAGCAGCCGCGAAGCGGCCACAAAAAAGGGCTGGAGATCACTCTCCAGCCCTTTTTCATCGTTTGGTAGCAAGGGGCGGACTTGAACCGCCGACCCCAGCATTATGAGTGCTGTGCTCTAACCAGCTGAGCTACCTTGCCATTCGAGGCCGCGAATTCTCCGTGAGGCAGGTGCGGGTGTCAAGCCTTCCCGGTGGCGGCTGCACAATGTTTAGACAGTTGCTGGCAAGCGGGAGGAAATTCTGCCATAGTGGCACTTTAAACGATAATGATTCTTGTTTATTATCTGTTAAATACTTGACCAAAACGGTCGGGATTATTAGTCTCTTTCGTTAAATACACGCAAAAAAGGTGTGGATATGCGTCTAACCACAAAAGGCCGCTATGCCGTGACCGCCATGCTGGATCTGTCATTGCACGCTGCCGCCGGCCCGGTGTCACTGGCGGACATTTCCGAGCGTCAGGGTATATCCATTTCTTACCTGGAGCAGTTGTTTGCCAAGCTGCGCCGCAATGGACTGGTCAGCAGTGTGCGCGGTCCCGGTGGCGGCTATCAGCTGAGCCGCTCCAGTGAGGATATTGATGTGGCTGCCGTTATTGCTGCGGTGGACGAGTCCGTGGATGCGACCCGTTGCGGTGGCAACGGTGATTGCCAGGAAGGCGATACCTGTTTGACTCACCACCTCTGGTGCGATCTGTCAGACCAGATTCAGGCTTTCCTGACCGGTATTTCACTGGGTGAGCTGGTGGCTCGCCAGGAAGTGCGGCAGATTTCCATGCGTCAGGATCGTCAGCAGCAGCGCTTGCCCGTCAGTAGTCTATAATTCGCGCCTCACAGCCAACCATTCCTTGTAGTCAGCCATGAGCCAAGCCGTTTATCTGGACTATGCGGCAACCACCCCGGTCGATCCGGCGGTGGTTGACGTGATGGTCCGCCATCTCGGTCCTGAAGGGACTTTTGCCAACCCCGCGTCTCGAAGCCACCTGTACGGTTGGCTGGCAGAAGAGGCTGTGGAAAACGCCCGTCGCCAGGTCGCCGATCTTCTTAATGCCGACCCCCGTGAGGTGGTGTGGACCAGTGGTGCCACTGAGGCCAATAACCTGGCCATCAAGGGGGTGATCGATGCCCGTGGTGGTGGCCATGTGATTACCTCTGCTACCGAACACAAGGCGGTTCTCGACGCCTGCCAGTGGCTGGAGCAGCAGGGGCACCCGGTGAGTTACCTCAAGCCGTCCAGCGATGGCCGGGTGTCGGTCGACGCGGTGCGTGAGGCGATGCGCGAAGATACGGTGCTGGTGTCGGTGATGCATGCCAACAACGAGACCGGGGTGATCAACGATATCGCGGCAATAGGCGCGCTGTGCCGGGAGAGGGGGGTGTTGTTCCATACCGATGCCGCCCAAACTGTTGGCAAGTTGCCCTTGGATGTCCGCGCATTGCCGGTGGATCTGGTGTCTGTGTGTGCGCACAAGATTTATGGTCCCAAGGGTATTGGCGCGCTGTATGTGCGCCGCTCTCCTGACGTTAGGGTGATGGCCCAGATCCACGGTGGTGGTCATGAGCGCGGCATGCGTTCTGGCACCCTGGCGACTCATCAGATTGTGGGTATGGGCGAGGCGTTTGCGTTGGCTGGCCGTTTGACGACGGAAGAGGGGCCACGCATTGCCGCACTGCGTGACCAGCTGTGGGAGGGCATTGCTGGATTGCCGGGCCTCAGCATCAATGGCGCTGGAGCGCCGCGTCTGCCTGGCCATCTGAATGTGGCCTTTGCGGGTGTGGATGGCGAAATGTTGATGACCGCCCTGAATCAGGTGGCGGTGTCTTCTGGCTCGGCGTGTACCTCGGCATCTCTGGAGCCTTCCTATGTTCTCAAGGCGATGGGCATTGCGGATGCCTTGGCCCATGGTTCCATCCGCTTTTCAGTCGGGCGTTTTACCACAGAAGAGGATATCCAGCGGGCCGTGGCCAATGTGCTGGAGGCAGTGGGGCGCCTGCGGCAGGTGGCGTAAGCGACCTGCCATCACACAATGTGACCCTGATTGTCACCCCTGCGTGACGGGGGTCTCTTTTCCAGGCTGGGCGGTGTGATTGTCGGGCCGAATGGTAGCCATTTGGGTATGCGTTTTGCTGGATATAGGTATTAACCGGCAAACAGGGTGGCTGTCATGCACGGGGCAATCGTATCCAATTTCAAGCGTTACCTGGACGAGTTTCTCGGGGAAGGGACCTGGGGAGAGGTGATCAACGACGCAGGGCTAAAAGGGAAAACCTATCTTCCTGTTGCGCTGTACCCCGATGGTGAAATGGAGGCGTTGTTGGCGGCAGCGGAAAGGGCAACCGGGCTGCGCCGTGATGATCTGTTGGCAGACTTCGGGGAATGGGTTATCGCCCCCATGATGCAAATGTATCAGGCGGTCATTCCTGCCGGCGCAAATGCAATCGATTTTCTGCTCAATCTTCAGCAAACCCACGAACGTATCGTGCACATGAAAGACCCTTCTGCCAGTGCGCCGGCCATTGTGGTCAACCGCTGTGGTAGCGATCTGGTGGAAATTCGTTATGCCTCGCAGCGCAATATGGGGGCGATGGTGCCCGGGGCGGTGAAGGGCGTGGCGGCCTGGTTTGAGGAGGAAGCCGCATTGCTGGCCTGTGAACCTGGGGACGGGGAGGAAGTACGCTTCGTGTTCCAGTTCAGCGAGGCGCACTCCAGCGCCCGCCAGGCGGTATAAACGTTAACGTTCAATCCACCCGGGAGTGGATTTAGCCGTCAAGTTGCTCGGCCTGATGACGGATCTTGGCCACCATGGCGCGCAGGCCGTTGCCACGGGTGGGGCTGAGATGACTAAGCAGGTCGATGCGGTTGAAGAAGCCGTCCATGTCGTATTGCTGAATGGCCTTGGGGGCTTGACGGTTGAGCGCCGAGAGCACAATGGCGGCCAGGCCTTTCACGATCAGCGCATCGGAATCGACCGCCAGATACAGCTTGCCGGCGTCGCTGTCGTAGTCGGTTTCCAGCCACACCTGGCTTTGGCAGCCGCGCACAAAGCGGTCTTCGGTTTTCAGCTCGTCGGGCAGGCCGGGAAGCTGCTTGCCCAGGTCGATGATATAGCGGTAACGCTCTTCCCAGTCGTCAAGAAATTCCAGATCTTCGGCAATGTCGTCAGCGGTGATATCACTGCCGAGGGTGATGCTGCGGATATCAAAAGACACGTCGTTGAGCTCCGTGGTCTGACGCCGTTAGTCCGGCGTCTGGCGCAAGAATGAAAAGCCAATATTGGGGGCGCCAGGCTTTCTTCAAAAAATGCCCAGTTCCAGTTGGGCTTCTTCGCTGATCATGTCGCGGCTCCAGGGTGGATCGAATACCAGGGCCACTTCCACCTTGTCCACATTGGGGACCTTGCCGAGACGGTCTTCCACGTCTCCGACCAGTACGGGGCCCATACCACAGTTGGGTGCGGTGAGAGTCATGCGGATTTGTACCACGTTCTGGCCGTCCCGCTGGATCACATCGCAGCCGTAGACCAGCCCCAGTTCCTTGATACTGACCGGAATCTCTGGGTCGAAGATGGTTTGCAGGGTATTGTCCAGGTCGTCCTGACGCACGCTGCCATCTTCGTTGGCGGGCGCAAAATTCAGCTCCAGCGGTTCCTGGCCGATAGCATCGGCATCGGTGCCATCTATGCGGGCCATGTTGCCGTTGATGGTCACGGTATAGGTGCCGCCCAGCGCCTGGCGCAGGTTGACGAAGCTGTTTTTGGGGATGGTAATGCGGGTGCCATCCGGGACTTTGCGGGCCGGAACATCACGTTGAACGATGACCGTGCGTTGTTCCTGTGACTTGTTTGTTTCAAACAAGGGTCAGACCTCGTCGACAGTAAAGCTTTCGCCGCAGCCACATTCGCCGGTGGCATTCGGATTGCGAAACTTGAACAGGCTGTTGACGCCCTCGGTGACGTAGTCGATGACGAGGCCATTGAGCATGGGCAGCCACTTTTCCGGCACGTACAGGTTGACCCCGTCAATCTGGAAGAGTGTGTCGCCGTCTTTGGCGTCTTCAACGAAGTCAAGCACATACATGAAACCGGAGCAGCCGGACTCGTCCAGATCCAGACGGATGCCGGCGGCATTGGCGCGGGCGATTTCACGCAGCGCCTGTTTGTTGGCAGCGTCGGTCAGGTGGAGCGTGATCTGACCGGGGGTAAAGGTCTGAACCGTCATGGGTGTTACCTACCTTGCGTAATGCATGGTTGAGCTTCCGTAGGAGCGTCGCTGGCGGCGCGATAAACTGCGCTTGCTGATCGCGCCGCCAGCGACGCTCCTACAGTGAAGGTGGGTGCCAGGGTTAGAGAAAGGTTTTCACCTTCTCAAGCGCCGCAAACAGGCGGTCCACCTCATCAAGAGTATTATAGATCGAGAACGAGGCCCGCACAGTGCCGGGAATACCGAGGCTGTCCATCAGCGGCATGGTGCAGTGGTGCCCGGTACGGACGGCGACGCCTTGTTTGTCCAGCAGCATGCCCACATCTGCCGGGTGACCACCGTCCAGCAGGAACGACAGCACACTTACTTTACTGGCGGCGGTGCCAATGATTTTCAAGCCATCAAAGGCGTTTGCCTGTTCGGTGGCGTGGGCCAGCAAGGCGTTTTCGTGGGCTTCCAGTGCGGCACGGTCCTGGCCGTTGAGCCAGTTGATCGCTGTGCCCAGCCCGATAGCGCCAGCAATATTCGGGGTGCCGGCCTCGAATTTGTAGGGCAGCTGATTCCAGGTGCTTTTTTCGAAGGTGACCACTTCGATCATCTCGCCGCCGGTCTGGTAGGGCGGCATGGCTTCCAGCAGCTCGCGGCGGCCGTACAGCACGCCAATGCCGGTGGGGCCAAACAGCTTGTGGCCGGAGAAGGCGTAGAAATCTGCCCCCAGATCCTGCACATCGACCGGGAAGTGGGCCACTGCCTGGGCGCCGTCCACCAGGGTAATGGCGCCTGCGGCTTTTGCCTTGGCTACCATGTGTTTCACCGGGTTCAGCGTGCCCAGTGCATTGCTGGCATGGCCGATGGCCACGATTTTGGTCTTGTCGCTGAGCAGTGAATCAAAGGCGTCCAGATCCAGGCTGCAGTCGTCGTGTAGCGGGATCACCTTGAGGGTGGCGCCTGTGGCCAGGCAGGCCTGCTGCCAGGGCACAATGTTGGCGTGGTGTTCGCTGGTGCTGATCAGCACTTCGTCACCGGGCTGCAGCTGCTCGCGGGCCACACACTGGGCAACAATGTTGATGGACTCGGTGGTGCCTTTGGTCCAGAGGATCTCTTCGCGACTGGTGTTAAGGAAATCCGCCACGGTCTGGCGCGCACCTTCGAACTGGCCGGTGGCCTCGTCACTCAGGTAATGGGCGCCCCGGTGCACATTGGAGTTCACCCCGCGATAGTAGTTCTGCAGGGCGTCGAGCACCGCCACTGGTTTCTGGGTGGTGGCGCCATTGTCCAGATAGACCAGTGGCTTGCCGTTGACCTGCTGGTCCAGAATCGGGAACTGGGCGCGCAGGGCGTGGATATCCAGTGCCTTGGCGGTCACGCGGCATCAGCTCCCGCCGGGCTGGCCTGGGTCAGCTCGGCTTCCAGCCACGGGGTGGCCCACTCGGCCACTTTTTCGTGGGGCAGGGCCATCAACAGTTCGTTGACGAAACCCAGGCTCAGCATGCGCTTGGCTTCGGCAGCGGCGATGCCCCGGGATTGCAGGTAGAACTGCTGCATGGCGTCGAGCTGGCCGACGGTGGTGCCGTGGGCACATTTCACATCGTCGTTGTAGATTTCCAGCTCCGGCTTGGTGTTGATTTCCGCCCCGGCGTTGAGCAGCAGGTTCTTGTTGGACAACTCGGCATTGGTACCGCTGGCACCCGGGTGAATATGGATGCGACCGTTGAACACGGCCTTGCCGCTTTCGCCTGCCAGACCTTTGAAGTTCTGGTCGGACTCGCAGTTGGGCACGGCGTGTTCCACGCACATCTGGTTGTCCACGTGGCCCTTGTTGCGGACCACGAAGATGCCCTTCATGTTCAGCTCGGCACCACTCTTGTTCACCAGTGCGTGCACGTCGTTGCGGCGCAGACGGTTACCGGTCATCAGCTGGTAGCTGTCCACGGTGCTGACGCCCTGCTGATCAATGACCAGGGTGCCGATGTGCAGGGTGGAAGCATGCTCACCCTGCAGGCGGTAATGGGTCAGTTTGGCATTGTCAGCCGTGATCAGGGCGGTCACGGCATTGGTCAGTGCCTGACCCTCGGCGTGGTAGTGCTCGATAACGGTGGCTTCGGCACCGGTGTTGAGCTTGACGATCACGCGGGGGTTGCAGTGTGCCGGCGCATCGCTGGCGGACTGGATCTGCACATGGATGGGCTGCGCAACGCGGGTGTTGGCGGCGACTTCCAGGACCACGGCGCGTGCCACTGCACTGTTGTACAGGGCAAACGGGGTTTCCAGGCCGTTCACCTCGGGGCTTTCGTGATGCAGGCTGACACCGTCGGGCAGGGTGCTGCCGGTCAGGGCGCCATTGGTAATGGAGACCACGCACTCACTCAGCGCCGGTAGCGGCTGGGCAATGTCGCCAGCGGCGACGCCATTAAGGTGGCCATCGGCCAGTGCCTGCAGCGAGGTGTATTTCCAGCGTTCGGATTTGCGCTGCGGGAAGCTGGCGCCTTCGAGGGCATCCAGCACCACACCTTCGCTGCCGTTGCGACGGGCGTTTGCCAGCGCCTGGGTTTTCAGTTCCAGCGCCAGTTCATTGGCGGAGACGGTCATGCGGACTCCTCTTCTCCGGTGAGCCAGCCATAGCCTTTCTGTTCCAGTTCCAGGGCCAGTTCCTTGCCGCCGGACTTGATGATCTGGCCGTTGTACAGCACGTGTACGAAGTCCGGGACGATGTAGTCCAGCAGGCGCTGATAGTGGGTAACCAGCACGATGCCGCGTTCCGGGCTGCGCAGGGAGTTGACGCCTTTGGCGACCACCTGCAGCGCGTCGATGTCGAGGCCGGAGTCGGTCTCGTCGAGCAGCGCCAGCTTGGGCTCCATCAGCATCATCTGCATGATTTCGTTGCGTTTCTTTTCGCCGCCGGAAAAGCCTTCGTTAACACCGCGCTTGAGGAAGCTGGCGTCCAGGTTGACCTGTTTGCAAGCGGCACGAGCCTGGCGAAGCAGGGTTACGGAGTCCCACTCTTCCTTGCCCTGGGCGCCGCGCACGGATTCCAGGGCGGCCTTGAGGAATTCCATATTGGAGACCCCGGGGATCTCGACCGGGTATTGGAAGGCCAGGAACAGACCAGCCTGGGCGCGTTCTTCCGGCTCCATCTCCGCCAGGCTGTTGCCTTCGAACAGGGCTTCGCCACCGGTGATCTCGTAATTGTCACGGCCTGACAGCACATTGGCGAGGGTAGACTTGCCGGAGCCATTGGGGCCCATGATGGCGTGGACCTCGCCCGGATTAACGGTCAGGTTCAGGCCTTTAAGAATCGGCTTGTCCGCCACGGAGGCGTGCAGATCACGAATTTCCAGCATGTTTCGATGCGCCTTTCGGTTGGGCCGGGTTTCCCGGCTCCGGGTTGATTCAGGGTTCTGTGGGAGCTTGCCTGCAGACGATTTGGCCTTGGCCAATGCAGTTTCGCTTGCAGGCAAGCTCCTACGGCGTAGTTAGTGTCGGGGCCTAGCCCACTGCGCCTTCCAGGCTGACTTCAAGCAGCTTGCCGGCTTCTACCGCAAACTCCATGGGCAGTTCCTTGAAGACTTCCTTGCAGAAGCCATTCACGATCATGGAGACCGCTTTTTCCGGGTCGATACCGCGTTGGCGACACAGGAACATCTGGTCATCACTCACCTTGGAGGTGGTGGCCTCGTGTTCGATGGTGGCCGTGGGGTTTTTCGACTCGATATAGGGGAAGGTGTGTGCGCCACACTGATCGCCCAGCAGCAAGGAATCGCACTGGGTGAAGTTGCGGGCGTTGTCCGCACGGGGGCTGATGCGCACCAGGCCCCGGTAGGCGTTCTGGCTGCGCGAGGCAGAGATGCCCTTGGAGATGATGGTGCTCTTGGTGTTCTTGCCCAGGTGGATCATTTTGGTGCCGGTGTCCGCCTGCTGCATGTGGCGGGTCAGGGCCACGGAGTAGAACTCGCCGATGCTGTTGTCGCCACGCAGGATCACGGAAGGGTACTTCCAGGTGATGGCAGAGCCGGTTTCCACCTGGGTCCAGCTGATCTTGCTGTTGTCGTGGGCCACACCGCGCTTGGTCACGAAGTTGTAGATGCCGCCCTTGCCATTTTCATCGCCGGGGTACCAGTTTTGAACGGTGGAGTATTTGATCTCGGCACCGGGCAGGGCAACCAGTTCCACTACTGCTGCGTGCAGCTGGTTTTCGTCACGCTGGGGGGCGGTGCAGCCTTCCAGGTAGCTCACATAGCTGCCTTCGTCGGCAATGATCAGCGTACGTTCGAACTGGCCGGTGTTGGCTTCGTTGATGCGGAAGTAGGTGGACAGCTCCATGGGGCAGCGTACGCCTTTGGGGATGTACACAAAGGAGCCGTCGGAAAACACTGCACTGTTCAGGGCGGCGTAGAAATTGTCGCCCTGGGGAACCACAGAGCCCAAATACTTCTTCACCAGCTCCGGGTGTTCCTTGATGGCTTCGGAAATGGAGCAAAAGATCACCCCGGCCTCGGCCAGCTTCTCTTTGAAAGTGGTGAATACCGAGGAGGAATCGAACACCACGTCCACAGCAACCCCGGCCAGCATTTCCTGCTCATGCAGAGGAATGCCAAGTTTTTCATAGGTGGCAAGCAGCTCAGGATCCACTTCGTCCAGGCTTTTCGGGGCGTCATCCAGGCTTTTGGGCTTGGAGTAGTAGGACACCTCGTTGAAATCGATGGGCGGGTGCTTCAGGTGTGCCCAGCTCGGGGAGGGCATTTCCTGCCATTTGCGGTAGCTGTCCAGCCGCCATTCCAGCATCCATTCCGGCTCGCCTTTCTTGGCAGACAGAAAGCGGATGACATCCTCGCTCAGGCCCGGGGGCAGGGTCTCGGTGTCCACCTGGGTGGTGAAACCGGCCTCGTAATTGGAGCGAATCAGCTTGTCCAGTTCGGCTTGGCTCATAGATCAGCGCCTGCGGTCCAGAAGTGTAAGTGAATACCAGAGTAATTTAGTCGGGTATTATACGCCTTTCGCGGGCGCTGTCGAATGGAGGCGGGGGCTGAAAGGCCGTGGCCCGGTGACGGCGGGGCGGTGCGTGTCCGACGGGCGGCAACGGTATCATAATTCGCCCTGCTTGCGTATAATCCGCCGGTTCCAGGGGGTTGCTGCGTGGGCTGCTTTGCCAGTCTGCCGATCACCCCTGTCATTGCCCCGGGGAGCCGTTTGGGTTTCCGAGGACCATTTAACGCAAATCTGGAGTGAACAGACTGATGGCTGTTGAGCGCACCCTCTCTATCATCAAGCCTGATGCCGTGGCCAAGAACGTAATCGGCGACATCGTTGCCCGTTTCGAAAAGGCTGACCTGAAAGTGGTTGCCATGAAAATGGTACACCTGAGTGACGAGCAGGCGGGCGGTTTCTACGCCGAGCACAAGGAGCGCCCGTTCTTCAAGGATCTGGTGTCCTTCATGACCAGCGGTCCTGTGGTTGTTCAGGTTCTGGAAGGCGAAGACGCTGTAACCAAGAATCGTGACCTGATGGGCGCTACCAACCCGGCAGACGCTGCGGCTGGAACCATTCGCGCTGATTTCGCTCAGACCATTGACGAGAACGCGGTACACGGCTCTGACTCTACCGAGTCTGCCGCCCGCGAAGTGGCCTACTTCTTCTCTGACGAAGAACTGTGCCCGCGCACCCGCTAATTTCAGCGGTGTAGCTCTGTCTGCCACGGCCCCGGCCGTGGCAGACTTGTATACAGGCACTGGAAATTGCCTGACTGGAGAATGCCATGACTGTCCAACAGAAAGTCAATCTGCTCGGTCTTGATCGCCCGCAAATGGAAGAGTTCTTCCTGAATATGGGCGAGAAGAAGTTTCGTGCCCAGCAGGTGCTGAAATGGATCCACCATCATCAGGCGGATTCCTTCGAGCAAATGACCGATGTGGGCAAGGCGTTGCGCCAGAAACTCGCCGAGGTCGCCGAAATTCGCGGTCCGGAAGTGAGCCACGAAAGCATCAGCCGTGATGGCACCCGCAAGTGGGTGTTTGCACTGGACAACGGCGGTGCCGTGGAAACCGTTTTTATTCCCGATGGTCGTCGCGGCACCCTGTGCGTGTCGTCCCAGGTGGGCTGTGCCGTGGATTGCAGCTTCTGCTCCACGGGCAAGCAGGGCTTTCAGCGAGACATGACCAGCGCCGAGATTATCGGTCAGGTGTGGCAGGCCGCCCGTTCTTTCGGCCCGCGTCGTAACCTGGGTGAGCACCCCATTACCAATGTGGTGATGATGGGCATGGGTGAACCGCTGCTGAATTACGACCGCGTGCTGACCGCCATGCGCATCATGAAGGATGACCTTGGTTACGGCATCGGCAAGAAACGCATTACCCTGTCTACCTCCGGGGTGATTCCGAAGATGGACCAGCTCAGTCAGGATCTGGATGTGGCGCTGGCGGTAAGCCTGCACGCCCCCAATGATGAGCTGCGTAACGAACTGGTACCGCTGAATCGCAAGTATCCGCTCAAGGAGCTGATGGCGGCCTGCAAGCGTTACACCAAGAACATTTCCCACAAGCACAACACCATTACCATGGAATACGTGATGCTCCGGGATGTGAACGACAAACCGGAACATGCCCGCCAGTTGGTTAAACTGCTTAACGGTATTCCGGTGAAGGTGAATCTGATTCCTTTTAACCCGTTCCCGCATGCCGGGTACGAGCGTTCACGCAAGAGCGATATTCTGGAATTCCATAAGTATCTGAATGACAATGGATTGTTGACGACGGTACGGACGACTCGTGGCGATGATATTGATGCCGCCTGTGGTCAGCTGGTGGGGCAGGTGCAAGACCGGACCCGGCGCAGTGAGCGCTGGAAGGAATCCATTTTTCACCGCTCCGAAAACTCGGATAACAATACAGCGCAAGCCTAATGACTCTTTTTATTCGCGGTTTTGCGGGCCTGCTTCTGGCAGGCCTTTTGACCACCGGGTGTGTGACGGTGGAAACGGGCAAGCAGGAAGTCAAGATCGACGAAGCGGTGACCAGCCGCGTGGCGGCAGGGCTTCAGTATCTCCAGCAAGGTAACCCGGCCGAAGCCCGCCGTCATTTTTCCCGGGCGCTCGAACTCAATGATGACAGCGCCATCGCGCACAACGCCATGGCGCTGCTCTATAAATATGAGCAAGATCCCGAGCTGGAAGAATACCACTACAAGAAGGCGCTGAGTGCTGATCGCAAGTACTCTCCGGCGCTGAACAACTACGGCACCCTGTTGTTCTCTCGTGGGGATTACAAAGAGGCGCTGGACAAGTTCGACAAGGCCGCCAATGACCCCAGTTATGATGGACGGGCCAGTGCCTGGGAAAATATGGGGCGTTGCTACCGTGAGCTGGGTCGTGATGAGGAGGCGCAAAAGGCCTTTATCAAGGCGTTGCGACTGAATCCCCGTTCTGTGGTGCCAAACCTGGAGCTGGCTGATCTGTATCACAGCGAAGGCAATGCCCGTCTGGCCTGGGATTATTACAAGCAGTATCTGCAGCGGACCAATCGCCAGAGTGCCCGTTCGCTATGGCTGGGTATCCAGCTTGCCAGTGCCCGTGGCCTCAAGGACCAGCAGTCCAGCTATGAGCTGGCACTGGAAAATCTCTACCGCCGCTCGCCAGAGTACCGTGAGTGGCAGACCTGGAAGCAAGCCAAAGCGGAGGGTGGACAATGAGTGAAGACATGGTTGTGCTGCCCGGTGAGCGTTGCCGAAAAGCCAGGGAAGCCATGGGCTGGACCCCGGCAGAAGCCGCCAAGCGCATGCACCTTTCACAGACCTATCTGCTGGCGCTGGAAGCAGACGATTACGAGCGGCTCCCCGAGGCAACCTTCGTCAAGGGCTACCTGAAAAACTACGCCCGCTTGTTGGGTTTGCCCGCAGATGAGGTGGCCAATACTTTTCAGCAAATGGTCAACGAGGATGCGTTCAACAAGCCTCTTGAATTGCCGTCCATGCCTCTCAAGCGGGGCTTGCTGTCACGGCCCTGGGTCTGGATTGTGCTGGTCTTGCTCGTGGTGGTCATCGGTCTGTTAGCCTGGCCGGAAGGCCGTGAGGACGCGGCTGTCGTCGAGGAGAGTACCCAGCAGGAGCCGCTGGCCTCTCAGGCCTCGGACGATGAGGCCGCTGAGTTAACGGACTCGGTCGATGACCGTTCCGGCGCCGAGGCTGATCAGGTATTTCCTGAGGGCAGTGAAGAGATGTTGCCGGTTGACGAGCCTGTCGAGCCGGCGCAGCCTGAACCTGAGGCAGAGGTGGGCACCGTGGCGCCCTCGATGCTGGCGGACAACGGCCTTGATCGTCTGATTCTGGTCTTTTCCGCCAATTGCTGGGTGCAAATCACGGACGCCTCAGGGCGTACATTGCGACAGGGTGAGCAGCAAGCTGGCGCCTCCCTGCAACTGGATGGCCAGGCACCTTTCAATGTCACCTTGGGTAATGCCGGCGCGGTGTCTGATATTCACCTTAATGGCGAGGCTGTCACCTTGCCGACGGATTCACCCGGTAAGGTTGTCCGCATCACCCTTCCCTGATTCGCGAGACCAGGAAACACCATGGAACCGGAAGTCAAAATTGAGCGCCGCAAGACCCGGCAGATCTTTGTCGGCAAGGTGCCGGTGGGTGGTGACGCGCCCATCTCCGTGCAGAGCATGACCAACACCGAAACCTGTGACGTGGACGCCACGGTTGGCCAGATCCGCCGGCTGCAGGATGCGGGGGTCGATATCGTCCGGGTGTCTGTGCCCAGCATGGAGGCCGCTGACGCCTTCGGCAAGATTCGTTCACAGGTGGATGTGCCGCTGGTGGCGGATATTCACTACGATTACAAGATTGCGTTGGCAGTGGCGGAAAAAGGTGTGGACTGCTTGCGCATCAACCCCGGCAACATTGGCCGGGAAGATCGCATCAAGGCTGTCATTCAGTGTGCCAAGGACAAGGGGTTGCCCATCCGTATTGGTGTGAATGCGGGTTCCCTGGAAAAAGAACTGCAACGTAAGTATGGCGAGCCTACGTCGGATGCGCTGGTGGAGTCTGCTCTGCGGCATGTGGACATTCTCGATCGTCACGATTTTCAGGACTTCAAGGTCAGTGTGAAGGCGTCCAACGTTTTCATGACGCTGCAGGCTTATCGCAAGCTTTCCGCTCAGATTGAGCAGCCTTTGCACCTTGGTGTGACCGAGGCCGGGACGTTCCGTTCCGGTACCGTAAAGTCTGCCGTGGCCTTGGGATCCCTACTCATGGAAGGGATTGGCGACACCATCCGAATTTCGCTGGCCGCAGATCCGGTGGAAGAGGTTCGGGTGGGTTTCGATATTCTCAAGAGCCTGAATCTACGCAAGAAAGGCGTAAACATCATTGCTTGCCCCAGTTGCTCACGGCAGAACTTTGATGTCATCAAGACCGTCAACGAACTGGAAGCACGGCTGGAAGATATCAACGAATCCGTGGATCTGGCGGTGATCGGTTGCCTGGTGAATGGGCCGGGCGAAGCCCGCGAAGCCGATGTGGGCCTGACCGGCGGCACCCCGAATAATCTGTCCTATGAGGATGGCAAGAAGAGCCATCACGTCAGCAAGGATGACCTGGTCGATGAGCTGGAGCGCATGGTTCGCGCCAAGGTAAAAAAACAACGCGAAGATGAAGCGAAAGGCATCATCGCGAGAAGTGAATGACTGCTCGGACGTCGGGTGTCTGACGACTGACGCTTGAGCTCGGAAGGTTTTGCGTCAGACGTCTGGCCTCCGACGTCTGACGTTTTTAGCAAGGAATTTTCGTGAGTAAAAAGATTACTTCCATTCGCGGCATGAACGATATCCTGCCGGAGCAAACCGGCCTTTGGCAGTGGCTGGAAGGCAAGGTGCGCGATGTGTTGGCCAGCTATGGCTACCAGGAAATTCGTATGCCTATTGTGGAGCAGACGGATCTGTTCAAGCGCAGCATCGGAGAAGTGACCGATATCGTCGAAAAAGAAATGTACACCTTTGACGATCGCAACGGTGACAGCCTGACCCTGCGCCCCGAAGGCACTGCCAGCTGCGTACGCGCTTGCGAAGAGCACGGTTTGCTCTACAACCAGATTCAGCGTTTGTGGTACACCGGGCCCATGTTCCGTCACGAGCGGCCGCAGGCTGGCCGCTATCGTCAGTTTCACCAGATCGGGGTGGAAACTTTCGGTATGGATGGGCCGGACATCGACGCTGAAGTGATTCTGATGACGGCGCGTTTGTGGAAAGTCCTGGGCCTGGCCGACAAGGTCACCCTGGAGCTGAACTCGCTGGGAGATGCCGATGATCGTGCCCGCTACCGGGACGCGCTGGTAGCCTATTTGCAGGAGCATGTAGAGCAGATTGACGAGGACTCCCGCAAGCGTATCGAGCGCAGTCCGCTACGAGTACTGGACAGCAAGGACTCAGGCACCCGCAAAGTGCTGGAAGGGGCGCCGCAGTTGGCGGATTACCTCAATGAGGACGCCCGCGCCCATTTTGAGAGCTTGAAAGCCTTGCTTGATGCCAATGGCATTGCTTATAAAGTGAACCCGTATCTGGTGCGCGGGCTGGACTATTACGGCAAGACCGTTTTCGAGTGGGTCACCGACGCGTTGGGCGCCCAGGGCACCGTGTGTGCTGGCGGTCGTTACGATGGTCTGGTGGCGCAGCTGGGCGGCAAGCCCACCCCGGCAGTGGGTTTCGCCATGGGGGTTGAGCGACTGATTCTGTTGATTGAGCAGAACCGTCCGGAACTGTCGGCGCCGGTTGACGTCTATGTGATGGCCATGGGGGATGTATTGGCTCCCACCATGGCATTGTCCGAGCAGTTGCGCGATGCGCTGCCCGACCGTGCAGTGCAGCTGCATTGTGGTGGCGGCAGTTTCAAAAGCCAGATGAAAAAAGCAGATCGCAGTGGTGCGGCCATTGCCTTGATCATCGGCGAAGATGAGCTTGCCAGTGGTGTGGTAATGGTGAAACCGTTACGTGGCCAGGGCGAACAGACACAGGTAGCACAAGGGGATATCGCCAACGCGGTCATATCCCTGCTGGAGTCATAACGGCACCGGCGGGTTAACATTCAGACACCGGGGTCGCGCATTCCGGACAATAAAAAAGGAAAGGAGATCAGGGTGGTCGATTACATCCGTGACGAAGAAGAGCAGGCGGAACTGCTCAAGAACTGGTGGCAGCAAAATGGCACTGCCGCCATCATTACCATCGTGTTGGCGGTGGCCGCTCTGATCGGTTGGCGGGAGTGGCAAGACCACAGTGCCGGGCAATCGGCTGAAGCTTCTGCCCAGTATCAGGAAATGTTGCGTGAGCTGGTCGCCCCGGAACAGGATGTGACCTCCATCACGGCCAAGGCCGATGCCCTGATTGAGGCCTACCCGAAAACTGCGTATGCCGACTATGCGCGCCTGGCCAAAGCCAGCCTTGCAGTACAGTCCGGTGAGTTTGATCCGGCGGCGGAGCTGCTGCAGTCAGTTGCCAGCAACGGTGCCACCGACGCCATCGAATATACCGCGGCTTTGCGCCTGGCTCGTGTCTACCTTCACCAGCAAGCTTGGGACAAGGCGCAGACCCAGCTGGACAAGCGCTACCCGGAAGCCTTCAACGGCATGGCACTGGAACTGCGCGGTGATCTGGCCAAGGGCCAGGGCGATGCCGAAGTGGCGGTGCAGCGCTATGAAGAAGCGCTGGCTGCGCTCCAGGACGGCGGAGAGAAAGACCGCGTGCAAATGAAACTGGACGACCTGAAGAGCTAAATGAAATATTTCCTCCTTCCCCTGATGCTGGCCAGCCTGGTGCTGGTCGGCTGTAGCTCCAACCCCAACGCCATTGAACCCAACGATCTGCCTGACTTCGAGGCCAGCTACAAGGTCAAGCGGCTGTGGAGCGAGGGTGTGGGGGACGGAATTGAAGACAGCCAGCTCACCCTGCGCCCTGCGGTAACTACTCAGCAAGTCATTGCTGGCGATGTCTTTGGCGATATCTACGCGGTAAGCCGGGACAAGGGCAAGCGTTTGTGGCGCAAGAAAACCGGTGATCGCATTGCTGGTGGGTTCTATGCCGGCTACGGCATGGTGCTTTACGGTACCCGAGAAGGTATGGCTGTGGCGCTGGACGCTGAAACGGGTGATGAGCTATGGCGTACCCAGCTCTCCGGTGAAGCGCTGGCCATTCCTGTCAGCGATGGCAGTCTGACGATTTTCCAGACCCAGGATGGTCATGTGGTGGCGTTGGACGCCGCCACGGGCGAGCAGCGTTGGGACTATGAAACGCCGGTGCCGACCCTGACCCTGCGGGGGCTGGCGCAGCCCACCATTGCCAATGATCGTGTGTATGCCGGCTTTGCCAATGCCAAAGTGGCGGCACTGGATCTCGCCTCTGGTGGGCCGGTCTGGGAACAGCGTATTGCCGAAGCCACCGGCCGCTCCGAGCTGGATCGTCTGATCGATGTGGACAGTAACCTGATTGTGGAAGGCGGTGGGGTGTTTGCCGTGTCCTTTCAGGGCCGCATCAGCGTCATGGATCAGGACAGCGGTCGCCAATACTGGGACAAAGACATGTCCAGTGCCCTCAATATCAGCACCAGTGGCAGCGGAAACCTGTTCGTAGCAGATGATGTGGGCGTGGTACGCGCAGTAGACCAGCGCGGGGGGGCGGTACTGTGGAAACAAGATAAACTCTACGGTCGACGCCTTACCGGCACGGCCTACCAGGATGGCCTGGTGGCGGTGGGGGACTACGAGGGCTACATCCACTGGCTGAACGCTGACGATGGCAGCATTGTGGCGCGCAAACGCCATGATGGTGACGGCTTTGCCGGCACCCCGGTCAGTTATGACGGCACCCTGTATGTGCTGGGCTATGACGGTAAACTGTCTGCCTATCAGCTGACGCCACGTTAGCACCATCCGGCCAACCTTCTCAGAACGCCCTGCAGGATTGCTCCTGTGGGGCGTTTTGCGTAAAGCGTACAGACACGTTTCGCGTTACCATAGTGCCCAAACACCCTTGCAGAGACATCTATGAAACCGGTCATCGCCCTGGTGGGGCGGCCCAATGTGGGCAAATCCACCCTGTTCAATCGACTCACCCGTACACGTGATGCCTTGGTGGCAGACTTTCCGGGCCTGACGCGCGACCGTAAATACGGTGACGGGCGCATGGGGGATTACCCCTATACCGTGGTAGATACCGGTGGCATTGGTGAGAATGAGGATGGCATTGATGCCCCCATGACAGACCAGTCCCTGCGCGCCGTAGGGGAAGCGGATCTGGTGCTGTTCATGGTGGATGGCCGCGCCGGTCTGACCGCAGCGGATGAGCAGATCGCGGGCGAATTACGCAAGTTGCCCAAGCCAACCTATCTGGTAGTCAACAAGACTGATGGCATTGATGCCGATACCGCCATGGCAGACTTTTATGCCCTGGGGATGAGCGACGTGCTGCCCATCGCGGCCGCCCATGGGCGTGGCGTTCGCAGCATGATTGAAACCGTCATGGAGGCGTTTCCGGATCTGGAGCCGCTTGATCCTGAGCAGGAAGCCGAGAGGCCCCGGCAGGATGACAGCATCCGTGTGGCGGTGCTGGGGCGGCCCAACGTGGGCAAGTCCACCCTGATCAACCGCATGCTTGGTGAAGAGCGGGTCGTGGTGTTTGACCACGCGGGGACCACTCGAGACTCTATCGAAATTCCCTTTGAGCGCATGGGCAAGCCCTACACGCTGATTGATACGGCCGGGGTACGTCGTCGTGGCAAGGTCTACGAGATGGTGGAGAAGTTCTCTGTCATCAAGGCCCTGCAGGCCGTGGAGGCCGCTCAGGTGGTGGTCATTGTGATCGATGCCCGGGAAGGCATTACCGATCAGGATCTTCACCTTTTGGGCTATGTTCTCGATAGCGGTCGTGCGCTTATGATTGCAGTGAATAAATGGGATGGCCTGGAAGCGGACCACAAGGAGCGGGTGCGCGTGGAGCTGGGGCGTCGGCTGGAATTTGCCCCCTGGGTGAAGATCAAATTTATCTCAGCCCTGCATGGCACCGGCGTAGGCGACCTCTGGGGCATGGTGGAAAAAGCCTGGGACAGCGCCTTTATCAAGGTTGGCACCAACGAAATGACGCGGATCATGGAGTCCATCACCGCCGGGCATCCGCCGCCGCGTAATGGCCGTTTCCGTGCCAAGCTGCGTTTTGCGCATATGGGGGGCAACAATCCTCCCACCATCGTGTTGCACGGCAACCGCACCGAGTCGTTGCCCAACACCTACAAGCGCTTCCTGGAAAACCGTTTTCGTGAAGCCCTGCAGCTGGAAGGCACACCGATCCGGCTGGAATTCAAATCCGGCTCCAACCCTTATGAGGGGCGAAAGAATGAGCTCACCGAGCGTCAGGCCCATAAGCGGCGCCGTATGATAAAACGCATGAAGAAGTGACGAATCGCCTGGGGAGGGCTGATCATCAAACGCTGGGGGAAGAGGGGATGTATTGTTGCAGGTGCGCTTTTGCCTGCCAGCCTGTGGGCCATGGAGCCCATGATGCCTCTTGCCGAGCAGCCGGGTATGGTGCTCACTCCCGCACGGGTCAGCCAGCCCCAGTCTGAGGCGCCCGCCAGTGTCACGGTCATTGATCGAAACCTGATCGAGGCCAGTGGCGCCCGTGAACTCTATGAAGTGCTGAAACTGGTGCCCGGCATGACGGCCATCAAAGTGGATGGCAATGTCCCCACGGTGGCTTATCACGGTACCCAGGCGCGGGATTCCCGTCGTATGCTGGTGTTGCTGGATGGCCGTAGCCAGTATCAGCCAGGGCTGTCCCGGGTCAGCTGGAATGACATGCCCGTGGATATCCGGGACGTGGAACGCATTGAGGTGACACGCGGCCCGGCAGCGGCGGCTTATGGTGCCAACGCCTTCACGGCAGTGGTCAATATCATTACCCGTGATCCGCGGGATATCAGCAAGCATTCCGTGTCTGTCCGCGGGGGGAATAATGGCATTCTGGATGGTCGCGCCGCTGCTGTGGGTCATGGTGACAACAGCGCCTGGCGAGCCTCGGTGTCACGCCGCGCGGATGACGGTTACGACGAACCGTTTGAAGGCGAGATTCGTCCGGATCGAAAGCGGATTGAAACCCTGAACAGCGAGTGGCTCTGGGAAGTGGATGACCGCAACACCTTTTCGGTGCAGGCGGGCGGTAGTCAGAGCTGGCTCGAGCGCCAGCAAGAATCCGGTGTTGCCGACATTGGCAATTACACCCATGACCCGGTTCAACAAGGGGAGAAGGCATTTCTGTCGCTGGAATGGCAGCATGTCTTTTCGGCGACTCATCAGCTCAAGCTGAGTACCTACGGGCAATACAGCAACGAAGCCACGGGGTTTGGGGTTTGTTACCTGGATCCGTTTACCGGGCAGCCTGGTCCCGGTGGCGGGCTGTTGTTCTCCAGAGAGCTGCGCGAGCTGTATCTGCAAAATGGAGGCGATACAGGGGCTACCTTTTCGGCCGTGCCATCAAGCGCGGCTGTCTTGTCTCGTTACGGTACCCTTCAAGGCGCGGTGGGCAATTTCTGTGCTGACAGTGAACTGGACTTGCAGGAAGAGCGCTATGATCTTGAAGTGCAGGATACCTGGCAGATCAATGAACGTTTGCGACTGGTCAGTGGTGCCAATCTGCGTCACGACCGTGTCAGCTCGGATAGCTATCTCTCCGGTACTGAAGATAATCTCAGTTACCGGCTGTTTGGGAATCTGGCTGTCGATGTGTTGAGCCCGCTGACCCTCAACCTTGGTGGGTACTGGGAGCGGGACCAGATCAGCGGTGAGCACTTCAGTCCCCGTGGGGGTGTGAGTTGGCGTGTGGCGCCAAGCCATACCTTGCGTTATGTCTATTCTCGCGCGGTGCGTACCCCGGACATTTACGAAGATCAGGCGCACACCAATATTGAGGCGATGGAGATGTCTCAGCCCTTCGCCAGTAACCCCAATGGCCTGTTGGGATGGTCACCTGCCTATTTCTTTATTACCCAGAGTAGCCCCGGCACCCTCAAGCCAGAGAAAATTCGTTCAGAGGAAGTGGGTTATTATGGCCAGTTCCGTTATCTGGAACTGGACGTACGCTACTTTCAGGAAGAACTCACTGATCTGCTCAGCCATGCGTTGAATCCGTTCGAGTTTGAACCCAATAATGAGGGCTGGGTAAACCACCAGGGAACGGAAGCTCAGCTGACCTTTCGGCCCACGGTCAATCATCTTCTCCGGCTGACCGGGGCGCACATTCATACCCATACCAACAAGAAGACCGAGAGCCGAATTGCGGCCAGGGATTCTGGCAGTGTCCTGTGGGCGTGGCAGTTTGCTTCCCGCTGGGGGCTCTCTACGGCGTATTATCAGGCCAACGACTATAACGACTATCGTTACCAACGGGCGGATTTGCAAATCCGTTTCCGTCACCGCGCGGGTCCGGCGGAGCTGGAGTGGCGAGCGGTGGTTCAGCATGCGCTGAACAAAGAACCGATTGTCTTCGAGGAAAACCAGTACCAGGAAGACAGGATGTGGCTGGAGCTGGAGATGAAGATCTGATGCGACAGGGACGACATTGGCTGATAGCGCTGCTGCTGGTGCTGGCGGCCCCGTCCCTTTTTGCCCAAATACCTCCACTAGCTGTGTATGTGGAAGGCTCTGAGGGCAACTTTCGTCGCGGTTTCATACAGGCGTTGAGCGCAGATGCCCAGCCGCTGGACTTGGTGGCCTCTGTGGATGACAGCGATATGCTCATCGGGCTGGGGGATGAGGCCTTTAGCCGAGCCCTGACCCATGGCAAGCCGGTATTGGGGGTGTTTGTCAGCCGTGCCCTTGCCGAAAAGGTGGAGCGCAAGGGGTGTCACTGCGCAGCGATTTGGGCGGGAGTAGCGCTGGATGATCAGCTCGCCATGCTGGAAAACATGATGCCGCTGGCGCGTAAGGTGGGCGTGATACTGGGAGAGAACAGTGCCTGGTCAGAAGGGGCGCTCCAGGATTATAGCGGCCGGCTGAGTCTGTTTCCCATGGTTGTCTCCCCGCGCAATGAGCTGGGGGATGTATTGCGAGAGGCCTTGCCGGATCTGGACGTGCTGTTGTTGCCGGTGGATGAATCCTTGTTTGGCCCGACCGCAGCAAAACTTATCTTGCTGACCAGCTACCGCTTGCGGCGACCGGTATTCGGTCCAGAGCAAAGCTATGTTCAGGCGGGTAGCGTCGCCAGTCTCTATGCCAGTGGAGGAGATCTGGTATCAGAAACCCTGGTGCATCTGGAATCGTTCCGAAAGCGCAAGCGGTTCCGTCGGTCCGGTTTTGTGCACACCCCCTCGGTGATCGTTAATGAGCATGTGGCTGGCAGCTTTGACATGCGCTACAGCAACACCGACGCGCTGCGCGATGCGCTGGAGATGCTGCCATGAAAAAGCAGGCCGGCATTCGCAAGCAGCTTCAGATTCTCGGTGTGGTGCCCGCACTGTTCATGCTGGGATTGTTACTGGTGGCGCTGACCTGGCAGCGATTCGAAGATGCTGATCGCGATTTACAGGCGTTGGGCAGCTTTATGGCCCAACAGATCGCGTCTTCCTCGGAGTATGGGGTGCTGGCGGGCAACTACGGTGACTTGCGCCGCCAGGCGCAGCTGGCCATGCAGCAAGCCGATTTGCAGTATGTGGTATTCCGTGATGACAAGGGCAAAGTGCTGCTTTACGAGGGGCGCAATGATCAGCCCCGTACTCAGGGCATTATGGAGTTCCAGTCTGGCATCTATCAGCAGCCGGTGGCGGAAACCGATACCTTGCGGCTGGCCCTGGATGACAACCTTGAGCCGGTGCGTATCGGCTCTGTAGTACTGGGTATGTCCAACGCCAGATTGCTGGCCCGGCAAAAGGAAATCCTGCTGGCCAGTTTGATTCCTGCGTTATCTGCCACCTTGCTGGGCTTGTGGATTGCCCAGTACTTGGCACGCCAGATTGCGTCACCGATCAATTATCTCTCGGGGTTGCTGAGGACCCTGCGTCACGGTGATTACCATGTGCGGGGAACCAGCCGTTTGCACGGTGAATTGGGCGAACTGCAGGATGACATTAATCAGCTGGCTGGTAGCCTTGAGACCGCTCATGAGGACCAGCAGTTGGCCATGGGTGAATTGAAGGCAGCACACCAGCAGGCGCAGAGTGCCAGTCAGGCAAAAAGTGATTTTCTTGCCATGATGAGCCACGAGCTTCGTACTCCCATGAACGGGGTGCTGGGTATGCTGCAGCTGCTGGAGGAAACTCGCCAGAGCGACGAACAGCATGAATACACCCAGGTAGCGCTGGAATCCACTGGTCACCTGCTGGATGTGATTAACGATATTCTTGATTTTTCCCGTATCGAAGCCGGTCGCATGGACCTGGATCCCATGTACTTCGAGCTGATGCCATTGCTGCAGAACTGTCTCTCCACTTTCCGTTATCTGGCAGAAAAGAAAGGCATCTATCTGCACCTTGAGGCCACCGGGCTTATCAATGATCGTGTTGTACGCACCGATCCGACCCGTTTGCGACAGGTGCTGAATAATCTGATCTCCAATGCCATCAAGTTCACCAGTGAAGGTGGGGTAACCGTGAGGGTGGCCGGTGCCCGTGTAGAACCTGACTGGCTGGATCTGAAACTGTCGGTGGAAGATACCGGCATTGGGATTCCGCAGGAAAAACAGGCGCAATTGTTCAAGGCATTTTCCCAGCTGGATTCCTCTACCTCTCGACGTTTTGGCGGGACGGGTCTGGGGCTGGCCATTGCCCGTCGGCTTAGCGAGATGCTGGGTGGCCAGCTGACCGTGGATAGCTCAGAGAGTGGTGGCAGTACGTTCACACTGACGCTGCGGATGCTGTTCCGGGAAGACATGCCAGAGCAGAATGAAGTGGTGCTGATTAGCGGTGAACCTGAGCCGCGCACGCTCAGCGGTCTGGTGCTGCTGGTGGAAGACAACGAAGTGAACATGATGGTCGCTCGCCGCATTCTTGAGCAAATGGGCGTGACGGTGGTCACGGCTATCAATGGCAAAGAGGCGCTGGACAGGGTCAAGCAACGGGATTTTGACTGCATCCTCATGGATGTGCAGATGCCGGTGCTCGACGGCATGGAGGCAACGCGTCAGCTCAGGCAGTGGGAGCGGGAGCAGGGCAGGGCACCTATTCCGGTCATTGCCCTGACCGCCAACGCCATGGAAGAAGAGCGTGAGCGGTGTTTAACCGCAGGCATGGACGACCATCTGGCCAAGCCGTTCCGCCGTCAGCAACTCAGTCGTGTGCTGACCCCGTATCTGACCCCTGAACGTGCTCAATCCGGGCGCTGAACTCCCCGTCTGTCAGGCGTGTGGTGATGGTGTCGCCGGGTTGCAGCTGTGCGGCGGAGCGCACGGCGTCCTCCCCTTTGAAGGTAATGCTGTAGCCCCGCGCCAGGGTTCGCAGCGGGCTCGCGGTATCCAGCCGTTTTCCCAGTCCTCCCAGTCGGACTTGTTCCTGCTGCAATTGTCGCAACAGCGGGGCGGGTAACCGTTTATTCAGGCTGTCCAGTCGTTGTTGTCGCTCGGCCAGCACTCGCTGTGGGGACTGTCTTGCCAGTCGTTGCTGGCTGGGCTTCAGGCGGCTGCCAAGCAGGTCCAGACGATGTTGCATCTGGCGCTGCAGGCGAGCGTGGAGTTCGTCCAGGCGCTGGCTGCCTTGCTCCAGCGAGTGACGCGGGGAGCGCAACCGTTGGCGCAGGTGTCGCAGGCGATCGCCGGGCGTGCGCAATTGTTGGGCCATGACCCATTTCAGACGACGTTGCAGGGTGTTGAACCGCTGGCTGACCACGGACAGATCCGGGCTCACCAGTTCGGCGGCAGCAGACGGGGTCGGCGCGCGCAGGTCGGCGGCAAAGTCTGTCAGCCCGGTATCGACCTCGTGGCCCACTGCCGAGACGATGGGAATCGGACAGGCGGCCACGGCCCGGGTCAGGGCTTCGTCGTTGAACGCCCAAAGGTCTTCCAGGGAGCCGCCACCACGGCCGATGATCAGTACGTCGCACTCATTGCGTGCGACCGCGGTGTTGAGCGCCTGTGTCAGCTGGGCAGGGGCATCGGCCCCCTGGACAGCGGCAGGATAGATGACCACCGGGATCGATGGGCAGCGCCGCTTGAGAACCTGAAGAATATCGCGGATGGCAGCGCCGGACGGGGAGGTGATCACGCCAATCTGTCGCGGCCAGTCCGGCAGGGCCTGCTTGCGCTCCTGGGCAAACAGGCCTTCTGCCTGCAGCTGGGCCTTGAGGGCGTCAAATCGGGCCTTGAGCGCGCCTTCCCCGGCGGGCTCCATGTGTTCCACCACAATCTGGAAGTTGCCGCGCGGGACATACAGGGTGACCTTGGCCCGTACCAGCACCTGCTGGCCATTTTGCGGATGGAAATCCAGCAGCCTGTTACGGTTTCGAAACATGGCCCCATTAATCTGGGCGCGGGCATCCTTGAGGCTGAAGTACCAGTGACCGGAGGCAGGCCGGGAGAAGTTGGACAGCTCTCCCTGCAGCCAGATCAGCGGAAAGGAGCCTTCCAGTAGTCCCTGGGCTTCCAGGTTCAGCTGGCTGATGGAAAGGGGGTCGGTACGCGATGAAAAACTCATCGCGGGAGAGTAGCGACTTTCGCCGCCGCCCGCTACTGTCTGGATTGTGTACAAGGGGCGAAATGACGTATAATCGCCCGCTTAATTTCCGGGGGTGGCCCGGCGAGACTCAGGGATAGCCCAGAGGCTCCCAAGCCGCCTTGACCGGCGGCACCCGGGTCCCCTCCTTAACTCCGGGTGCGCCTGACAGAACCCCAATCAGCGGTTCAGGTCAGAAACCCTCTCACTTCCTACGGTGCAATATGCTCAGAATCGTGCAAGAAGCATTGACGTTCGACGACGTTCTGCTTGTACCCGCCCATTCCAATGTGCTGCCCAAGGATGTGTCCCTGAAGAGCAAATTGACGCGGGACATTTCTTTGAACATCCCTCTGGTGTCTGCAGCCATGGATACGGTCACCGAGCACCGCCTGGCCATTACCATGGCCCAGGAAGGCGGCATCGGCATCCTCCACAAGAGCATGGACCTGGAAGACCAGGCGCGAAATGTGCGCATGGTGAAAAAATACGAATCCGGTGTGGTGAAAGACCCGATCACCATCGGTCCTAAAGCCACCGTGGCGGAGTTGCTGCGCCTGACCGAAGCCAACAATATCTCCGGGGTGCCGGTGGTCGAAGGCGACAAGGTGGTGGGTATTGTCACCAGTCGTGATACCCGATTCGTCACCAACTACGACCAGCACGTTGAAGACATCATGACCGGCAAGGACCGGTTGGTGACCGTGCAGGAAGGCGCCGGCGCAGACGAAGTCCAGCTGCTGCTGCACAAGAACCGTATCGAGAAGGTGCTGGTGGTCAATGATGCGGGTGAATTGCGCGGCATGATCACCGTGAAGGACATCGAGAAGGCCCGCAAATATCCCAATGCCTGCAAGGACTCTCAGGGCCGCTTGCGCGTGGGGGCCGCGGTGGGCACGGGCGCCGGTACGGATGAGCGTGTGGCCGCACTGGTTGAAGCGGGTGTCGACGTTATCGTTGTGGATACCGCTCACGGTCATTCCCAGGGCGTTATCGACCGTGTCGCCTGGGTCAAGAAACACTTCCCGGATGTGCAGGTTATTGGCGGCAACATTGCCACCGCGGCAGCGGCAAAAGACCTGGTGGCGGCGGGTGCCGATGCGGTGAAAGTCGGTATCGGCCCGGGTTCCATTTGTACCACCCGTATTGTTGCGGGTATCGGCGTGCCACAGATTTCTGCCATTTCTGACGTGGCGGCCGCCCTGGACGGTACCGGCGTGCCGCTGATTGCCGATGGCGGTATTCGTTTCTCCGGTGATATTGCCAAGGCTGTGGCGGCGGGTGCCAGCGCCATCATGATCGGTTCCCTGTTGGCAGGAACGGAAGAAGCCCCGGGTGAAGTCGAGCTGTACCAGGGGGGCTACTACAAGGCCTACCGTGGCATGGGCTCGTTGGGTGCCATGTCGGGCAAGACTGGCTCATCCGACCGCTATTTCCAGGATGCGGCGGCCGGTATTGAAAAGCTGGTGCCAGAAGGTATCGAAGGCCGGGTGCCCTACAAGGGGCCGATGAGCGCCATCGTTCACCAACTGATGGGTGGCCTGCGTGCCTCTATGGGCTACACGGGCTGCGCCACTGTCGATGAAATGCGCACCAAGCCCGAGTTCGTGAAAGTGTCTGCCGCCGGGATGAAAGAGTCCCACGTGCATGACGTGACGATTACGAAGGAAGCTCCGAATTATCCGGTTGGGTGATTCGAGGTCTATCGTGACTTGAAAGGGGTCGGACGTCTGAGGTTGGACGTCTGACGCCAGAATCGGTCGGAGGCATCTCCGGCCGTTTTGTTTTTTTAAAGCGTCCGACGTCAGACATCCGACGTCCGACCCGTAACCAACAAGGCCCGGTGCCAGCCGCCGGCAACCACCGCGGGATTGAACCCCATGCAAGACATCCATGCCCAGCGCATCCTTATTCTGGACTTCGGTTCCCAGTACACCCAGCTGATCGCCCGTCGTGTGCGTGAAATCGGGGTCTACTGTGAAATTCGTGCCTTTGACATGACCGCAGAAGAGATCAGCGAGTTTGCGCCCAAGGGCATTATCCTGTCGGGTGGTCCTGAGTCTGTGACAGCGGCTGAAACCCCGCGTGCACCGCAGGCGGTGTTTGACGCTGGCGTGCCGGTGTTGGGTATCTGCTATGGCATGCAGACCATGGCCGAGCAGTTGGGTGGCAAGGTGGTCGCGGGTGAGAAACACGAGTTTGGTTACGCCCGGGTGGAAAAGGCAGAAAGTAACCGCCTTCTCGATGGCATTGTCGACCATGAAGAGCATGCCAGTGAATTTCTGGATGTGTGGATGAGCCACGGGGACCGTGTCGGTGCGACACCGGACGGCTTCAAGGTGATCGCCACCACCGGCAGCTGCCCGATTGCCGGCATGGCCAACGATGAAAAGCGGTTCTATGGCATCCAGTTCCACCCCGAAGTGACACATACCCTGCAGGGTGGTCGGCTGCTCGAGCGTTTTGTCCGTGAGTTGTGTGACTGTGAAGCCCTGTGGACCCCCAGCAATATCATCAACGACGCTATCGAGACCATCCGCGAGCAGGTGGGTAGCGACGAGGTGATCCTCGGTCTGTCCGGTGGCGTGGATTCCTCAGTGGTGGCGGCGCTGCTGCACAAGGCCATTGGTGAGCAGCTTACCTGTGTGTTTGTGGACAACGGCCTGCTGCGTCACCAGGAAGGTGACCAGGTGATGGAAATGTTTGCCGACAACATGGGCGTGAAAGTGATCCGTGTGGACGCGGAAGACAATTTCCTCGGCAAGCTGGCCGGAGAGGCCGACCCGGAGAAGAAGCGCAAGATCATTGGTAATACCTTTATCGACATCTTCGATGAAGAAGCGGGCAAGCTGAAGAACGCCAACTGGCTGGCCCAAGGCACCATCTACCCGGATGTGATCGAGTCCGCCGCCAGCAAGACAGGCAAGGCGCACGTGATCAAGAGCCACCACAATGTGGGCGGCCTGCCGGAAGACATGAAGCTCAAGCTGGTGGAGCCTCTTCGTGAGCTGTTCAAGGATGAGGTGCGCAAGATCGGTCTGGAATTGGGCCTGCCCTACGACATGGTCTATCGCCACCCCTTCCCGGGTCCGGGCCTTGGGGTTCGTATCCTTGGTGAAGTGAAGAAGGAATACGCCGACACCTTGCGTCTGGCGGACCATATCTTCATTGAAGAGCTGAGAGCGGCGGGGCTGTACCACAAGACCAGCCAGGCTTTTGCGGTGTTTTTGCCAGTCAAATCCGTGGGCGTGGTGGGCGATGCCCGCCGCTACGAATATGTGGTCGCGCTGCGTGCGGTGGAAACCATCGACTTCATGACCGCTCGCTGGGCACACCTGCCTTATGAATTCCTGGAGCTGGTCTCCAGCCGCATTATCAATGAAATCCCTGGCATCAGCCGGGTGACCTACGACATTTCGTCCAAGCCGCCAGCCACGATTGAGTGGGAGTAAGGCCGGATCAGCGAAAAGGGCGGCCTGTGGCCGCCTTTTTTGTTGGCGGTCAGGCCGTTTTGCTGCTTGAAAAACAAGCGGATTTGCTTAAAATACGCAGCCTTCCCGGAATTCGGGGCCGCTGAGACGGCTTCCGGATCGTGAGCAGAGTCTCACTGCCGGGCAGAATTCATTCCGTTTCAGTCAGTTGCGCGCTTCAAACCAGCGGGTTTGGGGTTGTTGTGCCCATTGTAGTGGCATACAATGCGCGCCTTTACTGGGGCGGCGAGGCGTCGCCTCATTGTCTAAAACAGAGTGGAGGTTCACGACATTAAGCGTGGAGGCAACAAGGGCCGCGAGCAACGCGCCCGGATCAATCAGCAAATCCAGGGAACCGAAGTTCGGTTGATCGATGTGGACGGTGAGCAGGTAGGGATTGTCAGCCTGCAGGATGCACTGGACAAGGCGACCGCGAAGCAACTGGATCTGGTAGAAATCTCCCCTGGTGCGGAACCGCCGGTTTGTCGAATCATGGATTACGGCAAACACCTGTTTGAGGCGAAGCAAAAGGCCAAAGAGGGGCGCAAGAAGCAGCGCCAGACTCAGGTCAAGGAAATCAAATTCCGTCCCGGCACCGATATCGGCGACTATGAGGTGAAACTGCGTAACCTCAGAAAGTTCCTCGAGGCCGGCGACAAAACCAAGATTACCGTCCGTTTCCGCGGCCGGGAAATGGCTCACCAGGAGCTGGGCCGGGAACTGCTCGAGCGTATCGAGAAGGACCTGGAAGAGTTCGGCACTGTGGAGCAACGCCCGAATATGGAAGGTCGCCAGATGATCATGGTGATCGGCCCGGGCAAAAAGAAGAAGTAACCCTTTCTGATTCGGAAAGTGTTACTCCCTAAATTAACCAACTTGAGAAGGTACCATGCCTAAAATCAAGACAAATCGTGGGGCTGCCAAGCGTTTCAAGAAAACCGCCTCCGGTTTCAAGCGCAAGCAGGCATTCAAAAACCACATTCTGACCAAGAAGTCCTCCAAGACTATCCGTCAGCTGCGTCCGAAAACCGAGGTACATGAGTCTGATGTAGCTCTGGTTAAACGCATGATGCCCTACGCATAACTGATACGGATCTGGAGACTAGACAATGGCACGAGTAAAACGTGGTGTGCAGGCCCGTCGTCGGCACAAGAAAATTCTCAAGCAGGCTAAAGGCTACTACGGTGCCCGCAGTCGTGTATTCCGTGTAGCGGTACAGGCCGTTACCAAAGCCGGTCAGTACGCTTACCGTGACCGTAAGGTTCGCAAGCGTCAGTTCCGTCGTCTGTGGATTGTGCGTATCAACGCCGCTGCGCGTCTGAACGGCCTGTCCTACAGCCGTCTGATCGATGGCCTGAAAAAGGCATCCATCGATATCGACCGTAAAGTACTGGCGGACATCGCTGTTCGCGATCAGGCAACCTTTAGCGCTTTGGCCGAGAAAGCCAAAGCGAGTCTCACCGCCTGATTCACTGTTTCGTCCTGAACGAAGCAGCATACTCAACGGGGGAAGAGCTCGCGCTCTTCCCCCGTTTTTGTTTAAAAGACCAGCTACAAGCTACAAGCTGCAAGCTACAACGCGGCTTCAGCGTTGTGCTATTCGAAAGCCTCAATGCCGCGCCCGAACGTAGCGGCGCGGGGAAAGCGGTTTCGGATGGCAACAGTCGCGAACCGTGTTGAAGCTTGCAGCTTGAAGCTTGCAGCTTATAAAAGACTGCGGAGTCTTCGATGGAAAATCTCAATGCCCTGGTCGATGCCGCCTTGGCAGAGGTAGAGCAGGCTGGTGATATCCGGGCCCTGGACGATGTGCGGGTGAAATACCTGGGCAAGAAAGGGGAAATCAGTGCCCTGATGAAGGGGCTGGGCAAGTTGAGCGCAGAAGAGCGCCCCAAGGCCGGGGCGGTCATCAATGAAGGCAAGCAGAAGGTTCAGGACGCGATTACCGCTCGCAAGACCCTGCTGGAAGAAGCCGCCCTGGCCGAACAACTGGCCAGTGAAACCGTGGATGTGACACTGCCCGGTCGCGGTGAGATGCCGGGCAACCTGCATCCCGTGAACCGCATGCGCCGCCGTATCGAGGATTTCTTCCTGCGTCTTGGCTTCGATATTTCCGAAGGCCCGGAAGTGGAAGATGATTTCCATAACTTCGAAGCGTTGAATATTCCTTCCCATCACCCGGCCCGTGCCATGCACGACACCTTCTATTTTGGTGATGGCCGTCTGCTGCGGACGCACACCTCACCGGTGCAGGTGCGCGTGATGGAGCAGGGCAAACCGCCGTTCCGGATTATTGCGCCAGGGCGTGTGTACCGGTGTGACTCCGACCTCACGCACACCCCCATGTTTCACCAGGTGGAGGGGCTGCTGGTAGACAAGGACATCACCTTTGCCGACCTGCGTGGCACCGTGGCGGAATTCCTGCGTTTCATCTTTGAGGTGGAAGACCTGCCGGTGCGCTTCCGTCCCAGCTATTTCCCGTTCACCGAGCCCAGTGCGGAAGTGGATGTGGGCTGTGTGAGCTGCAGTGGAGAAGGGTGCCGTGTGTGCTCCCATACCGGTTGGCTGGAAATCATGGGTTGCGGCATGGTGCATCCGAAAGTGCTTGAGCACGGCGGTGTCGATGCCAGTGAATACAGTGGCTTTGCCTTCGGTATGGGGATTGAGCGTATCACCATGCTGCGTTACGGCGTGAACGACCTGCGGTTGTTCTTTGAAAACGACACCCGTTTCCTGTCTCAGTTCAGCTGACACATTCACCACAGAGCCCACAGGGCACACAGAGAATGACTCTGTGCCCTCTGTGGTAACAAGACGCTAGTAAGGATTTGAACATGCTCGTAAATGAAGCCTGGTTGCGGGAATGGGTTAACCCCGCGGTTGATACGGACACCCTGGTGAAGCAGCTGACCATGGCTGGTCTGGAAGTGGACGGCGTGGAACCGGCGGCGCCGGTATTTTCCGGTGTCGTGGTGGGGCAGGTAGAAAGCTGCGAGCCGCACCCTGATGCGGACAAACTGCGCGTCTGTCAGGTGAGTAACGGCTCGCAGACAGCTCAGGTGGTGTGCGGCGCCAGCAATGTCCGCCCAGGCCTGAAAATTCCTTTCGCGCAAGTGGGCGCCAAGCTGCCCGGTGACTTCAAGATCAAGAAGGCCAAGCTGCGTGGCGTGGAATCCAACGGCATGCTGTGTGGCGCCTCCGAGCTGGGTCTGGAAGACCTCATCGATGGCTTGATGGAGCTGCCAGACGATGCGCCGGTGGGTACGGATTTCCGGGAGTACCTGCAGCTGGATGATGCGGTGATCGAGGTGGATCTGACCCCGAACCGCGCAGACTGCCTGAGCGTGCGCGGTATCGCCCGCGAGCTGGGGGTAATGAATCAGTGTCCGCTCACCGAAGTCGCCATCAGCCAGGTGACGCCTGCGATTGATGACACCCTGACCATCACCCTGGCTGACAGCGATGCCTGCCCGCGTTATCTCGGCCGGGTCATCAAGGGCGTTAACGTCAAGGCTGACACCCCATTGTGGATGGTCGAGCGCCTGCGCCGGGCCGGCCTGCGTACCATCGACCCGATTGTCGACGTGACCAACTATGTCCTGCTGGAACTGGGCCAGCCGCTGCATGCGTTTGATCTGGCCAAGATCAGCGGCGGTATCACCGTGCGCAAGGCCAAGGCTGACGAGACACTGGTAACCCTGGACGAGCAGACGCTGACGCTGCGGGATGACACCCTGGTGATTGCCGATGACAGCGCCGCGCTTGCCGTGGCCGGTGTCATGGGAGGCCAGCCCTCCGCGGTCACCGAACAGACCCAGGACATTTTCCTGGAGTGTGCGTTCTTTGCGCCGCTGGCGATTGCCGGCAAGGCCCGTTCCTACGGCCTGCACACCGACTCTTCTCACCGTTTTGAGCGCGGGGTTGATCCGCAATTGCAGCAGGATGCGATTGAGCGTGCTACCGCGTTGATCCTGGAGATCGCCGGCGGTCAGCCAGGGCCTGTGTGTGAGGCCGTGGAAGACGCCAAACTGCCACGGCAGGCCGAGATTGCCTTGCGCGCAGAGCGTATCGAAGGGTTGTTGGGCATGGCATTGCCCGCCGAGCAGGTCGAAGACATCCTTGGTCGTCTGGGCATGGCCATCACGCCCGCCGCCAGCGGTGATGCCTGGACCGTGCTGGCGCCGAGCTGGCGCTTTGACATGGCCATCGAGCCCGACCTGATCGAAGAGCTGGCGCGGATCTATGGCTATGAAAAGCTGCCGAGTCGCGTGCCGGCAGGCTCTCCGTCGGGCGATACCGTCGGCGAGAATGTGGTGGCAGTGCGCCGTCTGGCCGATACCTTGATCGATCGCGGCTATCTTGAAGCGATTACCTATACCTTTGTGGAGCCGGGTTTGCTCAAGCAGGTGGAGCCTCGCGTTGAGCCGCTGCCGCTGCTCAATCCGATTTCTGCTGATCTGGGCGTTATGCGCACCACGCTGCTGGCCGGTTTGTTCAGCACGGCGCGCCACAACCTGAACCGTCAGGCGGATCGTCTGCGTCTGTTCGAGACCGGCCTGCGTTTCATGCCTCAAGCGCAAGGCGAGCTGGAACAAACCCCGATGATTGCCGGGCTGGTCTACGGCAGCGCCCAGCCGCAAAACTGGGAAGGCAAGCGGGCGGCAGACTTCTTTGATCTGAAAGGGGATGTGGAAGCCCTGCTCAGTCTGTCCGATGCCAGCGCGTTCAGTTTTACCGCGGGTGAGCATCCTGCCCTGCACCCGGGGCAGACGGCGGCCTTGAGTCGCGGTGGTGAGGTGGTCGGCTACCTTGGCCGCATCCACCCGCGCCTGGCGGCAGATCTGGACCTGCCGGCCAACCTGTATGCCTTTGAGTTGGCGCTGGCGCCACTGCAGCAAGGAATACTGCCTCACTTTGCCGGTGTTTCCGATCAGCCGCGGATGCGTCGCGACCTGGCTTTTGTCGTGGACGCTGGCGTTCCGGCAGGGGATTTGGTGGCAGCGGTTCGCGACACCTGTGACGAACGTCTCACTGATGTTCGGATTTTCGATATATATCAAGGTGATAGCATTGGTGAAAATCGCAAAAGTCTCGCCTTGGGCTTGACCTTCCAGGACCGTTCGCGCACTCTTAAGGATCAAGAAGTCAACGACTTGGTGGAGGCTGTTGTTTCTCAAGTAAAACAGCAGTTTAACGCCACTTTGAGGGATTGATTCAGGGATTTGGGAGTCTTTTCATGGGTGCGCTGACCAAAGCGGACATGGCCGAGCGCCTGTTCGAAGAGCTTGGCCTGAACAAGCGCGAAGCCAAGGAAATGGTGGAAATGTTCTTCGAGGAAATCCGCCATTCCCTTGAGAGCAACGTTCCCGTGAAACTCTCCGGCTTCGGTAATTTTGACCTTCGCGACAAGAGCGAGCGACCCGGCCGTAATCCTAAAACCGGTGAGGAAATTCCCATCACCGCCCGACGGGTTGTGACCTTCCGTCCAGGACAAAAACTAAAACAACGGGTTGAGGCCTATGCTGGAACCAAGCCATAACGACGAACTCCCGGCGATCCCGGGTAAGCGTTATTTCACCATTGGCGAAGTCAGCGACCTGTGCGATGTGAAACCACACGTACTGCGCTACTGGGAGCAGGAATTCCCCCAGCTCAAGCCGGTGAAACGACGCGGTAACCGTCGTTACTATCAGCGCCAGGACGTGCTGATGATCCGCCAGATTCGCAGCTTGCTGTACGATCAGGGCTTCACGATCGGTGGCGCGCGTCAGCAGCTTACCGGCGGTGCCAACGCGGAGCAGGCCACCCAGTATCACCAGCTGATCAAGCAAATGATCACCGAGCTGGAAGAAGTGCTGGACGTACTCAAGGCGTCCTGACGAGTCATACGTGACGCGCCATGCTTCAGCATGACGATCAAGCCCCGCCAGCCTGCTGGCGGGGCTTTTTCATGCATTGACCCCATGGGCCGATCAAACCCTGAGCAAACAGCATCTTGCAGGTTCCATCCCCCCATCAAATCCGCTATTATGCACGCCGCTTTGGTAGCCAGTGGTTGCCAGACATCTCGGGGCGTAGCGCAGCCTGGTAGCGCACTTGCATGGGGTGCAAGGGGTCGGAGGTTCGAATCCTCTCGCCCCGACCAAATAAAGGTCGGGAAAACAACAAGATAGGCCGGTCATAGATGACTGGCCTTTTCTTTTTCTGGGTCGTCGCCATAATTTTCGTCATCTGGTCGCCGTTTGGTTGCCGTTTCTCAATTGCTACCTGTTCTGGTTGCCATTTCGGGTTGGCGGTTTTTTCTATGGTTGGCTAGAAGTCGCCTTTCTCGAAGGCGTGCAGAACCCAATCTTCAACAATGTCGTGCCTTGATCGCTTTTGCCGTTCCGCAATTTTATCCAGCTTCTCCTTTGCTTCTTCTATGAACAGATAGAAAGGCCGCGTTGGCGGAAGCCTCGGCCGCTTAACAGTGACCGATCTGGTCGAGCAGTACCTGACGGAAGCTATTGAGGACCGGACGGCGGCAGCCCCCGAACCGGGGATAAGCTGAGGGTGCCAGGGCCAGGAAGCCCAAAGGACAGTGGGAGGTGCGACGTACTCTCCATAATGACGCTGTCCTGGTTTAGTAGACCACTACACTTATACGTACGGTCCGTGCTGGACTGGCTCGCATGGGGTGCACGAGTGAGGTGGCTGAAGTTATCTTGGGGCACTCACGAAAGGGGATTGAGGGGACTTATGACCTGCATGGATATAGGCTGAATGTCGAGAGTGGTTGCAGCGATGGGCTGCTCATATGCAGTTGCTTATCGAGAAGTAGCCAGCCCTTATACTTTTGAATATTTCTTGGTGAGGGGGGCTTCGTCAGCATTAGCTTTGCTCTCATACAGGTTTGCTCCTGCTAGGGGGAGAGAGAGAGGTTCCGGCTGGATGATATTGGTCTCCGGCATTTGGAGGGCTTCAATTGAGGGGGAGGGCTGTCGTAATTGCCCTTTCTCAGCCAGGAGCAGGAGTTTTTCCTGTATCAGATCCTCAATGACCTTGTTTTGGGGCTTGTAGAGGTTTTCGGATAGCGTTTTTAAGTTTTCAATCGCCCTAGTGCTGAGGACCATGTTGATGTTCTTCTGATTGGTTAATCTTAGCTTGGTTCTGTATTTGTGTTGGTTCCAGGCGGTTTTGATTCTGGCTGTCAATTTGGCACCTTCGCTTCCGCAAAGGGCGTCTAACACAGCCATTTTCTCGACAACGTGCCCGCGATCATCCTTCACTACTACCCTTCCGTTCCCATCCTCGCCAATGCTCTTAAGGGCGTGCTCTACTAGTAGTCGTTGCGCCACTTTATTCTTATTCAGATAACGCGCTAGCCATGACACGTGCTCTCTATCTTTTGTATTGATCCAGCGGTTGAACGCTTGTCTGGATAGCTCGACTTGATCATATGCAGTGTGCATGGGGCTTAAACTCGCAAAATTACATAGTAACAATATAGTTTTGAAAAAGTATCAATGCTGTCCGGTTAAAGTCAAATAAATGACGCATTAACGTCATATTATGGTTATGGCTATAAAGTTTTTAATATAATAAAAACAGTGTGTTGGTGTGGTTAAAGCAAGGGTAGCCTGCCATGGCTATTGCTACTAGTTACCGGGTAATGCCAACTTCAGGTTGTCGGTAAATAGATATATAGAGGTTGTCGTCCAGCCCACTTGTTGAAGGCTGGGATACCCAATCAGGATTATTAGCTGTCTGGCTCCCTAAAGCCGGGCAGCGGTATTTACCTACCTTGGTGCCGGTCGAAAGTTACACGCAGGCATCTCCTATGAGTAAACAATTCTCATAGGAGAAATTAATGATTAACCGGCACCCTCTTAACACCAACCTTTCCCTACACCACACAGGCTCCTGGCATGGCTTTGAGGTCCAGCTTCAGCATGGACCTTTAGTGCATGAATACCTGTACCGCTTCAAAGAGACCCTGGATTGGTCATTGTCTGAACACCCTCGAACGTTGGCTGTGAGACTCGATCTGCGTCTGCCTGAGCGTCATCACTTTCAGCTGGAGTTTGTGATGGGTCGATTTATCAGCTCGTTGCGAGAACAAGTAAAAGCTGACGTTAATCGTAGACGTAGCGAAGGTAAGCGGGTCCATGACACCGCTGTCCGGTATATCTGGGTACGAGAGCAGGACAGCAGCGATCAACCTCATTTCCACGTCTGCCTGTTCTTTAACAAGGATACTTACCGGCAGCTAGGGAGCCTGCCTTCTGCGAAGGGGGAAGGGGCTGCAATGCCTGATCCGGACGTGCCGCGTGACTTGTTGGCGGACAGGCCAGCTAAGAACCTTGCCGAGCGCATTGTGAAGGCATGGTCACGAGCCGTCGGGTTGGGGGCAGATGAGGGGAGTGGATTGGTCCACTTCCCCTACAGCTGCGTATACCGAGTCAATGTGGGTTCAGCTGGTGGGGAAGCTGAGGTGGCGGGTTTATTTAGCCGCATCAGCTACTTGGCGAAAGCCAAGACCAAGCAATACGGGATGGGGATCAGACATTTCGGTACCAGCCGGAGATAGGAGTGAGTAAAAAAATACAGGCGAGCGCTATCTCATGAGTTGAAGGAGAGTCTCATGAAGATCATGCGTTTGAAGGAAGTCATGGACACCACCGGGTTGGGCCGTTCGTACATCTACAAGTTGGCCAGTGAGGGTGCCTTCCCCAAGCCGGTGCAGTTGGGCGGGCGAGCCTCTGGGTGGGTGTCTGACGAGGTGGAATCCTGGATTTTGGAGAGAATTGAAGAAAGGGATCGTTTGGCGGGGGAGTAAAAGGTAGGCAGCGGCTCTCTGTCGAGCCGCTGTATTGGGGGTGGTTAGGCGCCGAAGCTGTAGGTGCCAGCCCCTTGATCGGTTTCGATTTCAGCCTCAAGAACGTCGCAGTCATTGTTGACTTGGATCTTGGCTGTTTTTCCAAATTTGATTGTCTTGGGCAGTTGGCTTCTTCCGTTGTATTTGATGACGCGGCATTCCCCCCGGTTGACGGTGACCTCCTGGATTTCCACTTCTTCTACGAGGCTTCGAATCGTCACGTACTTGGGGTTCATTCCATATCCCAAGCCTGTATGGCTGGTAGCGGAACCGACCTCAATGACCTCCGAGAGATCGGAGCAGCCGGAAAGAGTGATGGCCATTAGGGCGGCAGCGAAAGCGGTTTTTCTCATGGTTAACTCCTTGTTGTAATTGATAAAGCTGATTGAAGCTGGCGGCGGTTTGCTAAAAAGAAGTTGCTACGGCTTATCCATTTCTGCATGTGGCAATAGCATCATTGATGTAGGGCTGAAGTTTTGATTTGGCTTCACCAGATGAAACGTCTTCTGGTGGAGCTCCCTCGTTTACTGCGTAATTAGAAAGAACATCTGTGTATACGCAGCCGCAGAAATCGGGGTTTTGAAGGTCATCCAATGTGATCTGATCAGTGCAAAGGGAAGTGACACTCTTTTTAAAGGTGTTTTCCGGTTCATCTGCGCAACCAGCCATTAAAATGGACGCAATAAGTGGCAATAAAGAGAAGGTCTTCATCGTTGTCTCTCTTCTGGTGTCGATGTGGGGTGGCCTGCTGATTGCAGGCCTTGATGAGGGTGGGGCTACTTGCCTGGTAAATGTCTGGTTGTTAAACCGTCAGCATCAGTGCAAAGCAGGCTAGCCAGACAATAAAGTAGGCCAGATTGTGTTTAAGAGCCTTGGCCCTTTGGTACAGGTAAACGGGGATTAGCCAGGTCATACCTTTGAACTTACTGGTATCAATGCCGGATTGCTCCAGGCGCTTTTCATCCCAGAATGACAAGGCGAGGTTGAGGGCCAGGGTGATATACCAGAACTCAGCACTCGACAGTGCTTGTTCTATCCGGTATTCGCTGCCGTTATAGACCATGCCAGCGACTATGGACTCAAAGATCAGGCCAATGAGTGGTGCAAAAGCCAGAACCCACACGACGGTATTGTTAACGTGCTCCCCGCTCAGAGGAGGGGGGGCGGTCTTGTCCAGGTGGGCTGCTAATTCTGTTGTTTCAAGTTTCGTCCAGTCGGACAAGCCGTTTCGCCATACAACGGCGCCGCGAGTGATTTCCCCGCTGGTGATCAAACTGATCATTTCCTGTTCAGAAAACCCTCCTTTGCGTTGGCCGCCGCTTTCGTAGAACCAGGGCTTCTGTGTATCCGTTGCTTCCATGTTGGACCTCTTTTCATTTTTTAGTGATTAGGGAGGTATAAAGGGGTAGCTAACCGTCCTGGCTAGCCGGCTGTGCTGAATCACTTCCCCCAAAGTGACTTGGGCCCGAAAACGGGTTCGGGCACACAGTACCGCAAAAGTATCGCAATGCGACACTTTGTGAGTCAAGTTCAGCGATACGACACAGGTATCGCTCTGCCGTAGCGTTGCTTCATCTATTTGGTGGAGTGGGCGTGATGAGTTTTCCCGAGCGCCTGAAAGCGGCCCGGTTGGCATTGGGGCTGACTCAGGAGCAGCTAGGTTTTGAGTTGGATGTCACCAAGTCCACGGTCTCCGCTTGGGAGAATGGCCGTGATGCCCCGGGGTTTCGGTATTTGCCTGCTTTGAAGCAGGCGTTAGGGGTTTCTCTGGACTTCCTTATATGCGGGATTGCTGAGGACAGTGCCGCAGACCCAGCAGGCACTTACGGCGCGGAAGTTCGCAGTGAGACTGAAGCTGATTTGCTCAAGCGTTACCGCAAACTTTCACGCAGCCGCCAGGAAGGCCTGAAGGCACTTCTTGATTAACCGGCAGACTGCTTGCCAGCCAGCTTATTGCTAAGCGCGGCTGTGGATTGAGTGCTGGATTCCCTGGCTTGAGTTGAGCCCTCGCCTGAAAACTCCTCCACTACCTGCAGCCCCTCATCTTCCGCATACTCGAACTGCGCATTCATCAGGCCCGCCTGGGCGACCTTATCCAGTTCGGCCTGGCTGATTCCCAGAGTCTCGCGTCCTTTCGCTTCTTCCCGTGCATGGGTGACAGCGTCCTTCATGTCCTGATCCGCTCTCAGGGTCAGATCCACGTAGTAGATCGGTGCCCGATGGCTCTGGGTGGTGCTCTTGCCCCGTAGCTTGAGCTCCAGCGGTAGCGTGGCCAGGTTGCCGCCACTGATGGCATGGAAGTAACGCAGGCGAGCGGCGAGGGTGCGGATGCTGTTGTAGCCAGTAGTCCGGAACACAAAGCAGCCCAGTTCATCATCGTCACCGATCTGGACGTACAGTCGACCATAGGGCTTGCACAGCCCATGGCTGCCGTAGTCACACAAATCCGGTGACGGGCAGGGCAGGGATTCCAAGCCTTTGTCAGTATGACGTCGGCAGTTCTCCCCATCTCCAGCGCACAGCGGCCTGCCGCTCTTGCGCTCGAAGAAGGTGTACTCGGCCCTTAGGTTCAGGTCCGGGTCATTGAAGGGCAGGGTAATGGGAATGCTGCGCAGCTTGCTGCCCTGGGTTTCCTTACGCAGGGCCTCATCAAGCGGGTGAGGCAGCCAGCCCTCCTTGGTCTGGATCTGGGTGGTAATGGTGAACTGATCGTCTTTCTCCGGCAGACGCTTGCCGTT
>NZ_AQOQ01000040.1:0-25670 GCF_002888555.1 Alcanivorax sp. MD8A
CGCTGAGCATGCAAGGCGTTATTCAGAGGCTCCCTAAAGAAGATCGGTGACGAGCGTGTAGCCTTGCCCCCAAACCGTACGAACAGGGGAGTCAGGAACGCCGCCCTCGCGGAGCTTGCGCCGCAGGTGGCTGACATGCAGATCAAGGCTGCGATCGTGTCGCCCACAGCCGCGATGGAGCACGGCCTGGTACAGGTGAGGCTTGCTCAGCACCTGGCCGCGGTTTTCGAGCAAGACCTGAAGCAGCCGGAACTCCGTTGTGGTCAGGGCCAGATCCTTGCCGTTATAGCAGGCCTGCTGCTCAGCATCGTGAAGCGCCAGCCCGCCACTGCTTTCCAGCTCTTGATGCACCTGCCGTTCCAGCGCTATCCGGCGCAGTACCGCATCAATACGGACACCCAGTTCCGCCATGCTGAAGGGTTTGGGAACATAATCATCCGCGCCCCCGATCAGGCCTTCGATGCGCGCCTCTTCATCACCCAGTGCCGATACCACGATTACCGGCACCGTGCTGTTCTTGCGCAATGCCGCCAGCAACTCCAGACCGTTCAGACCAGGCAACAGAATGTCGAGCAACACCAGATCGTACTGGCCGGAGCTGGCCTCAGACAGCCCCTTCTCGCCATCATCGCAGACACAGACCTGATACCTGCGCTCCGACAAATAGGCATGAAGATGCTGACCAAGGACGGCATCGTCCTCAATCACCAGCAAACGGGGAGAAAGTTGGGCAATCGCATTCATTTGCAAATGATAAGAATTTTCATTACACCAATCCAGCAGATTCTTGATCAAAATTCATCCTTTCCCCAGCAACCTTACATTCTTTACGCAAACCAACCTGTCTGACCAGAACAATTCTCATTACCATTGCTGCCACCTTTATCCACAGGCCGTTACGTGAACAAGAAACGCAAAGCCTTCTGGCTGAAACAGCTCCATCAATGGCACTGGGTCAGTTCCGCACTCTGCCTGATCAGCCTGCTGTTGTTCAGCATTACCGGCATCACCCTGAACCATGCCAACGATATCCCGGCAGACCCGGTCACCCGGACCGTGGAAGGCCAATTGCCCGACTCCCTTCTGGTCGTGCTGAGCCAGCGGCAATCCGGACCGCTACCGGCCCCGGTTCAGCAATGGCTGGACCAGGAATTCGCTCTCGACAGCACTGGCAAAGAGGCCGAATGGGCCCCCGATGAAGTCTATGTCGCCCTGCCCCGCCCCGGCGGAGACGCCTGGCTGGCCATTACCCTTGATAGCGGCGAGCTCATGGGCGAAGTCACCGACCGGGGCTGGATTGCCTTTTTCAACGATCTGCATAAGGGACGGCACACCGGCACGGTGTGGTTCTGGTTTATCGACGTCTTTGCCGTCGCCAGCCTGCTGTTCGCCCTTACAGGCCTTGGCCTGATGTTTCTTCATGCCAAACGGCGGCCTGCCACCTGGCCGGTCACACTGGCCGGTCTGGTGATCCCGTGGTTATTAATCATTTTCTTCATGCATTAAAGGACAACGCCATGCGTGTACTGACAACCCTGTGTCTCGCCCTGCTGGCCAGCCATTCCCTGGCCGCCAGCTTCAATGTGGAAGTGGAAGTGCCCCGCTTGCGGGTAGCCGAATACCACGCCCCGTATGTGGCCTTCTGGGTAGAAAACCCGGACCGCAGCACGATTGTGCCGCTGGGCCTGTGGTACGACGACCAGGAAAAGTGGCTCAAGGACATTCGTCAGTGGTGGCGACGCACTGGCCGTGGCCAGTCCAAGCCCTATGACGGCCTGACAGGCGCGACCCGGCCACCCGGCAGCCACAGCGTGGATTTCGGTGAGCTCGACGCGCTGAAAGCACTGCCCGCAGGCGACTACGAACTGGTGGTAGAAGCCGCCCGGGAAGTGGGCGGACGGGAGGTGCTGCGGCTGCCCTTCAGCTGGCCCGCAGACCAGGCCCAGAACCAAACCGTTAACGGCAGCAACGAATTGGGCACGGTCACCCTGACCATCACGCCCTGACCCGGAACCACACCCAGAACAGGATGAAGGAGAGAATTATGCGTTCCCTGATCAAACACCTTGGCCTGGCCACCCTGCTGGCCACTGCCATGCCCGCGCAAGCCCACAAACTGTGGCTGCTCCCCAGCCACACCGCGGTATCCGAGCCCCAGTGGATCACCGTCGATGCCAGCATCTCCAACGAGATTTTTGGTTTTGAGCGCGCCTACCCGGTAGACGGCGTGGAAGTCACCGGTCCAGATGGCAAGCCTGCTGCGGTGGACCATGTGACCCAAATGCACACCCGCTCCGTATTCGACGTAGAACTGGAGCAGGAAGGCAGCTATCGCATCGCCGTGGCCAAGCCCGGTTACTTCCTGATGTATGAAGTGGACGGCGAGCGCAAGCGGGGCCGTGGCAACGACGTCGACAAGATGCTGGCCGAACTGCCCAAGAACGCCAGCAATGTGAAGCTGATGGAAGTCCACAACCGTCTGGAGACCTTTGTCACCCTGGGGGCCCCGAACAAGACCGCCCTTGAGCCCACCGGCAAGGGGCTGGAGCTGGAAATGCTGACCCACCCCAATGACCTCTATGCTGGTGAAACAACCCGATGGCGCCTGCTGGTGGACGGCAAACCCGCCCCGGAACTGAAAGTAGAGCTGGTACCCGGTGGCACCCGCTATCGTGACAGCCAGGAAGACTGGAGTGTGACCAGTGACAAGAAAGGGCTTGTCGAAATCACCTGGCCCTCTGCTGGCCGCTATTTCCTGGAAATTGGCACCAGCGACGACAAAGCCACCCACAAGAAAGCAGAGCAACGCCGCCTGCAATACCTTGGGACCTTCGAAGTATTGCCAATGTAGCGACACTGGGCACTGGACACCCGGAGCCTAACGCAAAAAACCTCCGCACCCGGAAAGGTGCGGAGGTTTTTTCTAGCTTCCCGTTACTCAAGAAACCAGGTCGATCAACTCGCGCATGTCTTTCACGGCCTGGTGAAGGCCACTGATCACCGCACGGGCAATAATGCCGTGGCCGATGTTCAGCTCGTTCATGCCGGGGATCGCCGCGACCGGCAAGGTGTTGTGGTAATGCAAACCATGCCCGGCATTGACCACCAACCCCAGCTCCAGCGCCAGCGCTGTCGCCTTGCGGATACGCTCCAGCTCTGCGGCCTGCTCTTCCGGGGTTTTGGCTTCGGCATAATGGCCGGTGTGAATTTCAATGGTGGGTGCACCACATTCACTGGCGGCACGAATCTGTGCCGGATCAGCATCGATAAACAGCGACACATCGATACCGGCATCGGCCAGAGTCTTGCAGCACTGGGCGATCCAGGCCTGATTCGCGACCACATCCAACCCGCCTTCCGTGGTCAACTCCTCGCGCTTTTCTGGCACCAGACAACAATGTGCCGGTTGGACACGGGTCGCGATGGCAACCATTTCTTCCGTGGCGGCCATTTCCAGATTCATGCGTGTCTGCAGGGTCTGCGCCAGCAGCTCCACATCACGATCATTGATATGACGGCGGTCTTCTCGCAAATGCACGGTAATGCCATCGGCCCCCGCCTGCTCTGCTACCAACGCCGCCTGGACCGGCTCCGGGTATCGGGTACCACGGGCCTGCCGCAGGGTCGCCACATGATCAATGTTCACACCAAGCAATACTCTGGACATGGTTTTTTCCTTGTATCGAATTCTGTACTTAGCATCGCCGCCCAGCTTGAAGCCCGGTCGGGTCAGCGAAAAAGCTCCCGGCTTTTGAGGGGCCTGTCGCCAAGATGCGGAGCCAACAAGGCCCGGCACAGGTGCAGGGCAGCCTTGCGAGTTGCGGGTTGCCAGTCACCATTGATCACCGCCAGTAGATCATTTCCCGAATACCCCTGACTAGCCGCCAACAGTCCTTGCTCCGGGTCCAGTTGGTAATGGCGGCCAGCCTGTACGGGCTCCCCCTGTATATCCTGACTCAGGTCTATGCCGTAGCCCATTTCGTCCAGCAGCCCCAATTCAAACTGACGCAATACCACATCCTGTGGCTCCCCCTCGGCCAGCCAGCCAAGGGCCTGCTCGTAAAGCGGCCAAAGATCGGGGTGAGGGTCATCGCGGTGGAGCAGACGCGTCAGCAATTCATTGAGGTAAAAACCACAATACAGGGCTTTCCCCTCCAGCTTGACGGCGGAGCCTGCAGGCTCGCAGCTCCGCAGGGAATATAACTCCCCAGACGACTTCAGCTCGACCAGCAAGGGACGAAACGGCGCCAGCGAAGGGTCCTTGCGCCCTCCCCTGACCACCGCTCCGATACGGCCCAGACGGGGCACGAATAACTCGACAATCAGGCTGGTATTGCGAAACGGGCGCCGGTGCAGCAGCCAGGCGGGTTGGAGAGCGTCCTCAGCGTGGCTCATCGTAGCCAAGGGAACGCAGCGCGCGGGCGTCGTCAGACCAACCCGCCTTGATCTTCACCCACAGATTGAGCATCACTCGTCGCTCAATCAGCCGCTCGATATCCTCACGGGCCTGGGTGCCAATCTGTTTGATACGCTCACCCTTATCGCCAATCAGAATCTTCTTCTGACCCCGGCGCTCAACCAGAATCGCCGCCGAGATGTCAGTAACACGGGGGCCGTCTTCCCACAGCTCCACTTCTACACTGACCTGATGGGGGACTTCCTGGCCCAGCTGGCGTACCACTTTTTCGCGGATAATTTCAGCAGCCATGAACCGCAGGCTACGGTCCGTCAGTTGGTCCTCGTCATACCAGAAGTCCCCTTCCGGGAGACGCTCCACCAGGGCTTTTTCCAGCTCCAGCAGATTCTGTTCTTTCAAGGCAGACACCGGAATCACCGCGTCGAAGGGGTAACGCTCACTCAACGATTGAATGTGCGGCAACAGCTCAGCCTTGTCCTCAAGGCTATCCACCTTGTTGATAATCAACAGAACCGGCACGTCCGGGCTGGCCGGTAACAACGACAGAACATGCTCGTCCGCCGCCGTCCATTTCAGTCCATCGACCATCATGCACACCACATCCACGCCACTCAGGGTGGATACCGCCGCATCATTCATGGCCCGGTTCAAGGCGCGGTCCTGCCCGGTATGAATCCCGGGGGTATCGGCAAACACGATCTGGTAGTGGTCACGGGTATGAATCCCATGGATCCGGTGTCGTGTGGTCTGTGGCTTACGGGACGTAATACTGACCTTCTGCCCGATCAGGTGATTCATCAGGGTGGACTTGCCCACATTGGGGCGCCCGACAATGGACACCATGCCACAACGAGTGACGTTGGCATTCTCAGTCATACTGTTGCTCCAGCCAGGCCAGGGCATCCGCCGCCGCCTGCTGCTCAGCCTTGCGGCGACTGGCCCCCTGGGCCGCAAAAATTTTCTCCACCTGCTCCAACTCACAGGTCACATCAAAGGTCTGCTTCGGGGCCAGCCCCTCAACGTTGGTTACCTGATACACGGGCAGTTCAAACTTGCGCGCCTGCAGCCATTCCTGCAAGCGGGTCTTGGCATCTTTCTGGGCATTCTGCGGGGTGATTTTTTCAAGACGGCTTTCATACCAGGCCAACACCACCTGACGGCAGGTTTCTTCCCCGCCATCAATCAACATGGCGCCGATAATGGCCTCCAGCGCATCGGCAAGAATGGAATCACGACGGTAACCGCCGCTTTTCAGCTCCCCTCCGCCCAGCGTCAAATGGTCACCAAGGCCCAGTTCGCGAGCGACCAGCGCCAGCGTCTGGCCCCGCACCAGGGTGGCACGCATACGGGTCAACTGGCCTTCTGCGGCTTCCGGGAAACGGGAAAAAAGGGCCACCGAGATAATCTGACCGAGCTGGGCATCGCCCAGAAATTCCAGGCGTTCGTAATTGCGATGCCGGCTGACACTGCGATGGGTCAGTGCCAGTTCCAGCAAAGAGAGATCCTGAAACTGATAGCCCAGACGGGCCATCAGTCGGTTGAGGTCCTGAATCACTGGCGAACGTCTTTGGTAAAGTCTTCCTTGAAGGTCATGACAATGCTTACGTTATAAAACAACGGTTCGCGCACTTCATAATCCGTCGAGACCTTGAGAATCCCGCCTTCCTTTGAGATGCCCAAATCATCAACCTTGATCACATTCACCTGATTAATGGTAAAACGCTTACTCAAGGCATCACGGACTTCCCGCGGTGACATAAGTGCCGTTTTACTGTCCTGCATCAGGGAACGAATAGACGTACCGATAGTGTTGTTCTCCATATACGCCGGCACCATACGAAATGCAGCCGTACCCAGAACGACAACCACCAGTAGAATCACGGCCCAGCCAATCATGGAAATTCCACGTTGCTGTGAGGGCTTTGTCATCATTTTAGTTTGCCTCCACCTTGTCTATCGCACCATTACGAGAAAAGCTGGGCAGGGAGAAGATCGGTTTCCAGTGCATCCAGATCAGGAAGGCCTCCCCCACCACCAGCTCTTCAGGGACTATACCCCAAACCCGGCTGTCTTTACTGTTGTCACGATTGTCGCCCATCACAAAATAGGCTTTCTCGGGAATATTCCACTCACCCTCGATATCAATGTTCGGCTGCTTGCGGCCAGTAAACGGCGCGATCTGGCCCATGTGCCACATCATGTGGTCCACTTCACCCAGCTTTTCGATGTATTCCGCCTGCCAGTAACGACCGTTGTCGTCTTCCCGAACCAGCGTCTGTGAGACCAGTTCCCCGTTGACAAAGACCCGGTTATCGCGAATTTTCACCACATCCCCGGGCAGACCCACCACCCGCTTGATGAAATTCTGATTGCGGTTCTCAGGGTATTTGAAAACCATCACATCGCCGCGCTTCGGCTTGCCAGTCTCGATGATCTTGGTGTTGGTGACCGGCAATCTCAGACCATAGGCAAACTTGTTCACCAGAATAAAGTCGTTGACCTGAAGTGTCGGCATCATGGATTCCGAGGGAATAGTAAACGGCTCCACGATGAAAGAGCGAATCACCAGCACCACGAAGAAAACCGAGATCAACGAGTTGGAGGTTTCAACTGCACTGCCGATCGGGCCGCCCTTCTCCTTCAGTTTCAACAGCCTGTCGATACCCCACACCACCAGCGTCACGGCCAGGGCCAGGGTCAGCCAGAAACCAATATCGATATCCATCAATCATCCACCTTGAGTACGGCAAGGAAGGCTTCCTGGGGAATCTCCACGTTCCCCACCTGCTTCATTCGCTTTTTGCCTTCTTTCTGCTTCTGCAGCAGCTTCTTCTTACGGGAGACGTCACCGCCATAACATTTCGCAGTCACGTTCTTGCGCAGGGCCTTTACCGTCTGGCGCGCAATGATCTTGCTGCCGATAGCCGCCTGAATGGCCACATCGAACATCTGCCGCGGCACCAGCTCCTTCATCTTCTCGCACAGGGCCCGGCCACGGTAAGCGGACTGGTCCAGATGGCAAATCATGGCCAGGGCATCCACCTTGTCACCATTGATGAGCACGTCCACCCGCACCAGTTTGGTCGCTTCGAACCGCTCAAAGGCATAGTCCATGGAAGCAAAGCCACGGCTCACCGACTTGATGCGGTCGAAGAAGTCCAGCACCACTTCCGCCATGGGAATGTCATAGGTCAGTGCCACCTGCTTGCCCAGGTACTGCATGTTGATCTGGCTACCGCGACGTTCCACACACAGGGAAATCACGTTCCCCACAAACTCCTGGGGCACCAGGATGTTCACCCGGGCAATGGGCTCACGGAACTCTTCGATCTTGTTGCCTTCCGGCAGCTTGGAGGGGTTGTCCACATAGATAACTTCATCACTGGACAGCAGCAGCTCATAGACAACCGTCGGCGCTGTGGTAATCAGGTCCAGATCGTATTCCCGCTCCAGCCGCTCCTGGATGATTTCCATGTGCAACATGCCCAGGAAACCGACCCGGAAACCAAACCCAAGGGCATCGGAGGTTTCCGGTTCATAGAACAGCGACGCATCATTCAGGGTCAGTTTGGCCAGGGCATCACGGAAATCTTCATAGTCATCCGCACTCACCGGGAACATGCCCGCATAGACCTGCGGCTTGACCTTCTTGAACCCGGGAAGGGCCTTAACATCAGGCGTCTTGGACAGCGTCAGGGTATCGCCCACCGGCGCACCGTGGATGTCCTTGATGCTGCCGCTCACCCAGCCCACCTCACCGGCTTCCAGCTGTTTGGTCTCGGTACGCTTGGGGGTAAAGATGCCGAGCTGATCCACCACATGGGTCTGACCGGTGGATTTCACCAGAATCTTGTCGCCTTTCTTGAGCACGCCATGCTTCACACGCACCAGCGAAATCACACCCAGATAGTTATCGAACCAGGAATCAATGATCAGCGCTTGCAAATCGCCGTCACGCTCACCTTCAGGGGCGGGGATTCGTTCGACCAGCTGCTCCAGCAGGTCATCAATGCCCACCCCGGTCTTGGCGGACACCCGGCAGGCATCCATGGCGTCCAGCCCGATGATTTCCTCGATCTCGTTGATTACCGCCTCCGGCTCGGCCTGCGGCAGGTCGATCTTGTTCAGAACCGGCAGCACTTCCAGGTCCTGCTCGATGGCGGTATAGCAGTTGGCGACGGACTGGGCTTCCACGCCCTGGGCTGCGTCCACCACAAGCAGCGCCCCTTCACAGGCCGACAGGGAGCGGGACACCTCGTAAGAGAAGTCCACGTGTCCGGGGGTATCAATGAAATTCAGCTGGTAGGTCTCGCCATCACGGGCCGTGTAGTGCAGCGTCACGCTCTGCGCCTTGATGGTGATGCCACGCTCACGCTCCAGCTCCATGGAATCCAGCACCTGTTCTTTGAGCTCACGCTCACTGAGGCCGCCACAGACCTGAATAAAGCGGTCCGCCAGCGTGGATTTACCATGATCGATGTGGGCGATGATGGAGAAGTTGCGAATATTCTTGATGTCAGTCATAGGGCCTGTAAGCAATCAGTCGTTGCCGCGCCGGCCCGCGGGTCCGGGACCGTATCGTCACCGGAGCCCGGTGACACCAAAACAAAAACGGCAAACAATGGGCCGCGATTCTAGCGGATAACCGGGGCCAGTTGCACGGCACACCGCAGGGTGTGCCGCAAAAAGCCGGCCAGTGGACCCTATTGTAACTTCAGGGGCAGGAACCGAGGGTTGCCCTCCCGGTTCACCAGCGCCGCCACCGTGCCGGTTTCCGGCAGCTCAGCCACGGCCTGTGCAAAGGCTTCCGGGCTGTCCATGGGCACATTGTTGAGGGTCACGAGAATATCGCCCACGGCGATCCCCGCCTTGCGGGCTGGCCCTTCCTCCACAGCAGTGACGATGACCCCTGCCTTCAGCTCCAGTCGGCTCAGCTCGGCCGGGCTGGCCGCACGGACTTTCAATCCCAGGGCACTGCCCTCATCGGATTTACCCACGCCGCCCTGCAGGGCCATTTCCGGGTCATCCGGCAACAAACCTATGGTGACCGTCAACGCCTTCTCCTCGCCATCGCGGATCACGGTGACATCAGCATCTGTTTCCGGTTTCACCAGCCCAACCCAACGGGGCAACTCAGAGGAACGGTAAATAGCTTCGCCGTTAAATTCGGTGATGATATCGCCGGCCTGAATGCCTGCCGCTTCGGCCGGGGAATCCTTGAGCACCTGGGACACCAGTGCGCCACGGGGCTGCTTGAGACCGAACGATTCAGCCAGATCCCGGTCGACTTCCTGAATCAGTACTCCCAACCATCCACGGCTGACCTTGCCGTGATCCTTCAGCTGGGCAACGACATCCATGGCCATATCAATGGGAATGGCAAAGCTCACCCCCATGTAACCGCCAGAGCGGCTGAATATCTGGGAATTGACCCCTACTACCTGGCCCTTCAGGTTAAACAGGGGACCGCCGCTGTTGCCCGGGTTGATGGCAACATCGGTCTGGATAAACGGGACATAACTGTCGCTGGGCAGGCTGCGCCCCTTGGCGCTGACAATCCCGGCAGTCACACTGCTGTCAAAACCAAAGGGGGCTCCGATGGCCAACACCCACTCCCCTACCTTCAACTCGGCAGAAGAACCGATATCTGCAACGGGCAGATCTGCCCCGTCGACCTTGAGCAAGGCGATGTCACTCTGCTCATCCGCGCCAATCAGTTCGGCCGGCAATTCGCGGCGATCCTGCAAGCGCACCATGATTTCATCGGCATCCGCTACCACATGGTTATTGGTCAGCACGTAGCCATCGGCAGAAATAATGAAGCCTGACCCCAGGGAGCGGGCCTCCTGTTCTTCGGGAATAGAGGGCATCTCGCCCCCGCCAAACTGATCGAAGAAGCGACGAAACAGCTCGGGGATCTGCTCCATTTGCTCTCGCATGGAATTGGCATCGCGATGGGTCACTGTACTGATATTCACCACCGCCGGGCCTTCCTTCTCCACCAACAGGGTAAAATCCGGTAGTCCGGTAACCAGTGGCTCAGCAGAAGGTTTCTCAGATTCGGAACACGCCGTCAGCAAGGTGGCAAACACTACCAGTACCAGCCCGGCAAGCTGGAAAAAGCGGCTCATGACGTTCTCCTTATTTTTTCGCAGGATGGATCTCCACCGCCTGACAGTGGTCGTCCCCTGACCCTGTCACGCGGGGTTGGTAAGCCTGATTATGGCCATTTCGACGGCTGATGACACGATTGATGGCGAAACCGGCCAACAGACCTGTCATGCCAAGCAAAGCCGAGGCATCCACTGCCGTCACCGGCAGGGCCGAGCCCAGCAGGGCACCCACAAACAACAGCAACAACGGCAATCCGTAAACCCACAGGGCACCACGCATTAACGCGCCTTCAGGCAACGCCAACGTGACGGTGTCACCGGCTTGGAAATGGTCAGAATCGACGGGAACACGCAGCCGGGCACGTTGCCCGGACTGCTGTTGATTGATCAGATGATGGCCGCAGCCGGCCTTGGCCTTACAGGCCCCGCAGGTTGAAGCGCGCACAGTCTCGACCCAGATGGCTCCGGGTTCTACTGCCACGACAACCCCCTGCTCATGAAGCATCAGTGGCGCGCGTCCTGCACCCTGACGCTCTGGATAACACGCTCGGCGGTGACTTGCGGAATTTCACCCACCAGCGTCACCAGATACGCACCGCTGGGTGCCGTCAGACGACGACTGACTGCCACCGTCGGCCCGACCCGGCTAACCCCTTCTTCCACCGAACCGTCTTTCACTTCTTCCACAAACACCGTGAACGTCGCCAGACCATCGGAATAGCCCTGTGCGGCTACCGGCGCACGGTCATCTTCCGCATGGCGCCAATCCTGACCGGCCGTTTCAAAACCCGCCGGCAGCCATTCTGCGCTCAGAGCCAGTTTCTGCATTTCGTGGGACGGCGGCAGGCTGTTCAGATCACTCTGGCTGACCACTTCAGGCAGCGCGAAATCCTCATGAGTCAGCCCAGGAGCCAGCTCGATACTGACAAATTCCACACGCTCCAGCGCCACGCCACTGCCATCTACCACTTCAGACTTCAGCAACAAACGGCTGTCGCGATCCAGCCACAGGCGATAGCCATAACGGTGGGTATCCAAAGGCGCGACCCGCATGCGGGTCGCATTACGGCCAGCCACACGGCCATCACCGTCTACCAGAATGTTGTATTGCGCCGGGACATCTTCTGCCAACCGCTGGGCCAGGCCCAAGGGGCCGGTTTCAGTGCGGCTGATCCGCGTCAGGGTACGATCCGGATGCAGGCAAACCACTTCGTCGCCCCGACGGATCACTTCAACCAGTCGACCATCAAGGTGGGTGAGTCGCTGATGTTCCTTGCCATCCAGTACCGCATGGCGAATTTCCATGGTGCTGACTTCGGCACCAAACTGGTAAAGGAAGCGACCGGTATAATTGAGGGAACGGTTGGCCTGGGACATGGCCTGAAGCTGATCATGCGCTGGCCCGTCTTCGGCCAACGCATGCAAGGGGGATACGAGGGTCAGGGACAGCGCAAGAACACGAAGCTTCATTCGTTATTTGGCCCCGTGACGTGCATCCATGCTCACCAGACGGGCAAAGGGCATCATCCCCTGACCGCTATGACGGGCAGCAAAGTCACTGTGGCGCAGCAACATGTCGTTAACGCGGGGCTGGGCCGCAGGCACCGCCGTTGCTGGGGTAGCCACTGGACGCAAGCTCTGCGACACCAGTGCCGCCTCACCCATCGGCCGGTTCAGACGTGAATCCTGGGCAGCAGCCAGTGCCGGCACCGCAGCAGTGTTACCCGCCTGCCCGGTCTCCCAGGCTTGCCAACCCACCACCGTTGCCGCAGCCACAGAGGCAGCCACCGCAAAACGCGCCATACCACTCATCCAGGCAGGACGGCGGGCCGGCGCACCCTCGGCGGTCAACGCCGCCGACAATGCCGTATTAAAATCCGCAGGAACGGCTGCACTGGCCTGCCCGTGCATCACATCACGTGCAAGCTGCCAACGTGCCAGCGTATCCAGCTCGGAATCATCGATGTCTCGCATCACCCGACGGGTTTCCAGCTCACTGGTTTCCCCGTCAAGGAAGGCAGACAGCGTTTCCAAATCCCTGTTCATAGACTCACCCTTTATCGCCTCGCTGTGAGCCCAGCAAGGGCCTTACAGCTTCGTCAATCGCTTCCCGAGCCCGGAAAATACGGGATCTCACCGTACCCACCGGACACTCCATCACCGCCGCAATGTCCTCGTAGCTGAGTCCTTCAAACTCGCGGAGGGTGACGGCAGTCTTCAGTTCCTGGGGCAGATCCTCGATCGCAGCGTGGATCACTGCCTCCAGTTCCTCTGACAACACATGGGACTCCGGGGTTCCAATTTCATGCAGCATTTCTGCCCCGGCATATTGCTCGGCCTCTGCAGCATCCAGATCCGAGCCAGGTGGGCGCCGACCAGCGGCCACCAGATGGTTTTTGGCGGTATTGACGGCAATACGGTATAGCCACGTATAGAAGGCACTGTCACCACGGAAGCGTGGCAATGCCCGCCAGGCCTTGATAAAAGCTTCCTGCGCCACATCCTGCACTTCATCCGGGTCGCGGACGTAACGATTGATCAGGGCAAAAATCCGCTGCTGATACTTGCGCACCAACACCTCAAACGCCCTCTGATCACCCGTTTTGGCTTTTTTCACCAACTGTTCGTCTGACACCGATCCCCCGGATCCATTGCGAAGTGCGTAACTCGGATAGTGGCTGGAATCATCCAGCCCGGTAAACGCGTTATTGTAGCAGGAGTTCGGGCAGCGGCTACACCCCGGTGCACGGAGGGTGTTGATTTAGCACGATTTTCACATTGCCTGCTGAGTTGGCCCGCGCCTGCGAAAGGGATAGGACAAGGCCGGGGCGGGAGAGTTCCCGCCCCGTGGAGCAAATATCAGAATGGGATGGAGCACCCCATACCGCCGAATTTTTTCTTCACCTGGGCCATACAGCCCCGCATTAGCAGCCCAAAGGGATCCCCCGGCATGTTTTCGCATACCTTCTTGGCGGCATACGCCTTGGTGCACTCAGACGCTGTCGCCTCAAGCCCCGTGGCCTGAGCCGGCTCGGCACCTGCACTCACCGCCGCCAGCGACATTCCGGGCTGCCCCCCCGGCGAGGCCACTGGCTTGCTCGGCTCGCTCACCTCGATCATTGCCGCTACCACATCCGAGGGCAGACCTTCACTGGTCAGCCACCCGGCTTCTTCGGTCGAGAACAGTGCATAAGGGGCACCCGCGGTCCGAATGCTCGCTGCCACCTCTGGCGCTGAACGCTTGCGATAGGTCTGTTTGAGCACATCCATCACACGCTGCCCGGAGGGGCCAATGAACAGCAACCGATCATTACCCTGGATATCCGCTACAAACTCCGGGTGCTGATCCACAATCTCACCATAAGCCACCAGACGATCCTGTCGCTTCTGGCCTGCCAGTACGGCGGCCAAATGCTGAGACACCAACGGGCGATAGAATTTAAGCTTGGGGTCATCCAACGCCGCAACCAGGGTGTCCACATCCGTCGACTTTTTCAGCCGGTCATACAGCGGCTGCTCGTCATAAACACGGGCCGTCAGCTTTTCCTCATGCGAAAAGAACGAGGCATACCAGGCCGCATCAACCACTGCCTGATTACCACGAATCTTGCCGTAGGGGATCCAGCTCATGAAAACCGTGCCCCGATAATGCGCATTTGCACTGTAGACAAGCTCATCCCCCGCGCGCATTTCGATAGTCGTGTCCCATTTATCGGGAATGACCCCCGGCAAAATCCCCAGGGAGAATACGCTGGCAAAGGTGGTCACCAGCAACGTTCCTGCTTTTACAAGACCTTCGCCACCGAAACCGGGCCGGTGGCGAGTGATCGTAATATCCAGCGGAGGCATGTCGCCTTCATGCAGCCAATGCGTTGCCGCGATATTCAGCTCATCCGTGCCACTCGAATCGGGCTTGGCCTCGATACGCTGCTGCATGTCCTCGCTCGCCCATGAGAACGCATTAAATGTTGCCTTCCCTTTGCTGTAAGGGATGATTGGGTTCTTGGGATTGGTATTGAACAACGCAACCGTGTCCTGGGTAATCGGCGTACCTTGTTCTGTGTAGTAATTGGCTGACGCGCACCCGCCGAGCAACATTGCACTCAACGTCCCGACCAGCAGGCCCCTCATATGCTGTTTCATACATTTCCCCAATACCGTGCTGATTATTTTTTCGGCCTGCTCCCTACCCCATAGGCACAGACCGGGTGATACCACAGAAAATTAACAACCCTGTCACAAAACCGCATACCCCATTTGAGGGATAGACAACCTTTGATCATTTAGCTGGAGGCTGAATCACCGCTATACTGGCCGCCGTCCACGCCCACCAGACAGGATCGGTTCATGGCCACCTATCGACACGATGTACTCATCATTGGCTCCGGCGCCGCCGGGCTGACCACGGCACTGCGGTTGCCCGATGAGTGTCAGGTTGCCCTGCTCTCCAAGGGAGAGCTCACCAGCGCCAGCACCTACTATGCCCAGGGCGGTGTCGCAGCCGTGCTGGACCAGGAAGACTCATTGGAAAGCCATGTGGCCGACACCCACGTCGCCGGGGCCGGCCTGTGCCGGGATGAAGCCGTCCGCTTCACCGTGGAAAACGGGCCAGACGCGATTCGCTGGCTGATTGATCTGGGCGTCGATTTCACCCGCTTTGAAGGGGGAGACGATGGCGCGCTGCCTTACCACCTGACCCGCGAAGGGGGCCACAGCCACCGCCGCATCATTCATGCGGCTGACGCTACCGGCAAGGCCATTTCCAGCACCCTGATTGGACAGGTAAAGCAGAAACCGAACGTCACCCTGTTCGAGCACCGCGTGGCCGTGGATCTGATTCTGCAGGAACATCATGGGCAACAACGCTGCTGTGGGGCCTACATCCACAATATCCGCACCGGTGAAACCGATGTGGTGCTGGCGCGCTCTGTCGTGCTGGCCACCGGCGGCGCCTCCAAGGTGTACCTGTACACCTCCAATCCGGATGTGGCGACAGGGGATGGCATCGCCATGGCCTGGCGTGCGGGCTGTCGTGTGGCCAACATGGAATTCATGCAATTCCACCCCACCTGCCTGTATCACCCCAAAGCCAAGAGCTTCCTGATCACCGAAGCGATCCGAGGTGAAGGCGGCCATTTACTGCTGCCCAATGGCGAGCGGTTCATGAACCGCTTCGATGAACGCGGTGAGCTGGCCCCCCGTGACGTTGTCGCCCGGGCCATTGACCATGAAATGAAACGCCTGGGGGCTGACTGCCTGTACCTGGACATCAGCCACAAACCCGCCGACTTCATTATCGAACATTTTCCCACGGTCTACGCCAAGTGCCTGCAACTGGGCCTGGACATCACCCGTGACCCTATCCCGGTGGTCCCCGCCGCCCATTACACCTGCGGCGGCGTGGTCATCAACGAACACGGCGAAACCGACGTGCCAGGGCTCTATGCCATCGGCGAAACCAGCTTTACCGGCCTGCACGGCGCCAACCGCATGGCCAGTAACTCGCTACTGGAATGCTTTGTCTACGGCAAGGCAGCAGCCGACAACATCGCCCGGCATCTCGCCGAGTTACCCGAGCCCCGCGACGACGCCGAATGGGATGAATCACAGGTAACCGATTCCGACGAAGACGTAGTCATCAGCCATAACTGGGACGAGCTGCGCCGCTTCATGTGGGATTACGTGGGCATTGTGCGTACCGAAAAGCGCCTGGAGCGGGCATTGCACCGTGCGGAATTGCTGAAGAAAGAAATCGGGGAGTACTACAGCAACTACCACATCAGCAACGACCTGCTGGAACTGCGCAATCTGGTGGTTATCGCAGAGCTGATCATCCGCTCTGCCATGTCCCGAAAGGAAAGCCGCGGCCTGCACTTCATGCGCGACTTCCCCGACAGCGTGGACAACCCGAAAGACACCGTCCTCACCCCGGGCACATTTTAGCAGGCGCTGAAAGCCGCTCACGCCTGCGGCAAGAAAACACAGCAACCTCAGCGCTGGCGATTCAGCCAGAGCCATTGATAGTAGGGCTGGAGCTGCTCAAGAGGCGCCTGATCCTCGAACAGGTGCCACCAGCCCTTGGGGGTTTGCAACGCCAACCAGGGGCCCAGCCTCAACACCCTGCCCGGTCGCTCCAATTGTTGCTGCACTTTCCGGTGGCTGCTCACCCACAGCGCGCCATCCTGCATCGCCAGTGTACGAACTTCCGTGGGGCGCCAGCCTTGCAACAGCAGAGGCAAGCTTGCTACCAATGCCCCCGATGCCCACCAGGGCAATGTGCTCAACAGTAGCGGAATCGAAGCCACCGCCATCGCCACCCACTTGAGTGTCGCCGGATAGCGGGAAGCCGACAGCTCAATCCTTGCGTAACGAGACAAGGGCAAGGACATGGCGGACATAGTCCCGCAGTTCCTGATCGGCCGGTTCACTGCGGTAGGTAAACCACTCGAACATGTCTGCATCCTGGCAGTCCAGCAGTCGCGGGAACCAGGCCTGATGCTCAGCCGACTCGCTGTCGAAGTGATCATCCAGGTAGGCATACAGCACCACCTCGACCTCCGAAGCGCCACGACGGCACTGCCAGCGGTACTTGCGTTTAAGATCCTCGTTGCTCATTAAGGGCTTCCTGATGACAGAGTGGTCCGAACCGTGGGCGCATTATCCAGCACATGAAACCGGGACTCCAGCGCCACCGCGCCCAGACAGCTCCCAAAGCACACCATCAACCCACCAAATTGTTATGCCGACGACCCACGCTAACGACCAGGATTCAGGTATCATGGCCGGTGAATGTCGACGCTGAATGTCAGCCCGTTTCAGAGGAGTCCCATGAGCTGGTCCGACGTTATTGCCGCAAGATCCTTGGCAGACCATGCCGAATCCCCCTATCTGAGTCTCTGTGGTCATCTGGCCGTGATTCGCGCCTCCGGCGAGGAAGCCGGCCACTATCTCCAGGGGCAGCTGTCCTGTGACCTGCGCGAGGTGGATCAGGGCGCACACCTGACCGGCATGCACCTGAGCCTGAAAGGTCGCGGACTGGTCAGTGTTCGCATTGTGCGCGACGGCGAGGACTACCTGATGCTCTGCCCCACCGGGCAGCAGGACGCGGTCATCAAGGCCCTGATGAAGTACCGCCTGCGCGCCAAGGTCGAATTCTCGGTTGACCAGGATTGCGTGGTGTTTGGCCTTGCCGGCGCACTACCGGGCACCAGCCCCGCTCCCGGGCAATGCCAGCCCACCGAGCACGGGCTATGGCTACGCTATCCACACAGCGAGCATGCCCTGGTCATCACCCCGTCCGCACAAGCGGACAGCGCATGGGCAGCCCTGTCGGCCGAGCGCGCCATCACCACGGCCAACGGCTGGAAGCTGGCCGATATCGAAGCCGGCGAAGGGCAAATCTACCCCGGCGCGGAAGACCTGTTCCTGCCACAGGTGCTGAATTACGATGTCACCGGCGGGGTCAACTTCAAAAAAGGCTGCTACACCGGCCAGGAAGTCGTCGCCCGGATGCATTTCAAGGGCAAACTCAAACAGCGCATGCAACGGATCGACTACAGTGCAAACCTGCCTCTTGAGGCCGGCGACGTACTACGCGATGCCGACGGCAAAGCCGCAGGCGAAGTGGTCAGTAGCGCCAGCGCCCCTCACGGTTACAGTGCCCTGGTCGTGCTGCGCCGCGATACCGACGGCACCCTGTTCAAAGACGAACAGCCACTGGACAGCCGACTGGCAGCATTGCCCTACTCCCTGCCCTGGAAGGACTGACCGCACAGCGCCAGGCATCCAGAACACCTTTTCAGGCCCCCCAATGCAAACAGGCCGCCCCCGGTTCGGGGGGCGGCCTGTTTGGTTCAGGGCTGATGAATTAATTACCCAGACTTGCCAACGGGTGCTTTGGCGCCGGGCATTCGAAGAAGCCATCGATATAGGCTCTCGGCACGTCAGCGACCTGTCGATGACGGAAAGCCGGCTTGCCATCTTTGTCGATCAGCAAGGCACGCACGCCCTCGCGGAAATCACCGTGCAGCGCACACTGTACCGCCAGACACCACTCCATGCGGAATACCTCCGCCAGTGAGAAATACGTAGAGCGAGCCAGCTGCTCCCACACCAGATGCGCGGTCTGCGGGCAGCCTTTTTCGAGGTTGCGCAGCGCCTTGTCCAACCAGGCATCCCGATCCTTCTCGTCCAGCAGTTGCTCAACCACCACCGTCAGACTTTCACCGTCGCACAACCGATTGATCTGCGCCATATGATCCATCAGGGGATGAGGCATCCCGGACATGTCGACCTGCTGCTCGCGGAAGAAACGGTACAGCACCGCATGATTATCGCGGGCATCATCCGCAAACGTCTGTTGGCCCAGAGCCTTCAGCAGGGCATCGGCATCATCGTCAACCATACGGTCGGCCATGCCCACTTCCACCGCCTCACGCCCATTGATGTGGGCCCCGGTCAACCCAAGGAACAACCCCGCCTTGCCCGGCAAACGATTGAGGAACCAGCTGCCGCCCACATCCGGGAACAGACCGATGGTGATCTCCGGCATGGCCATGCGAGAAGCCGGGGTAACGAGGCGGAAATCGGCGCCCTGCATCAACCCCATGCCGCCGCCCATGACGATGCCACCGCCAAACACCACCACCGGGATCCGGCTGGTATGCAAGCGATAATCGAGCGCGTATTCCGCTGCGAAATACTCCTCGATCACAGGGTTACGGCTCTCGCCGGCATGCTTCACCATCGACTGATGCATCTGCACGATGTCGCCCCCCGCACAGAATGCCTTGCCCCCTGCCCCGTCCAGCCAGAGCGCCACAATATCCTCACGCTGCTCCCATTCATCCAACTGCTGATCCAGCAGGCGAATCATGTCCAGGCTCAGCGCGTTCAGTGATTTCGGGGAATTCAGTGTGGCCCGCGCAATCACATGACCACTGGCCGTAGGCAGTTCGGAAAACAGCACGCAATCAGACACAACAACTCCAATGGGACAATTAAATGAATAATGATTCACTGCGCGAGTCAGGAGAAATCGACATCTCCCGCTGAAGCCGCGCAGTAATCACGCTCACAGGGCGACCATTTCCGGAAATATTCGCAAGGTCTAACCTTCCTCAGTCACCGCCCAATCAATTGGCGTCAGCCCCTGCTGAAGCAGGTACTGATTGGCACGGGAGAAATGCCCACACCCCAGAAAGCCTCGGTGCGCAGACAACGGAGAAGGGTGTGGCGCGGTGAGCACGCAGTGTTTGTCGCGGTCAATCAATCGCCCCTTCTTCTGGGCATGACTACCCCACAACAGAAACACCAGGCCTTCACGGTGACGATTCAGATGCTCCACAGCCTGGTCGGTGAAGGTTTCCCAGCCACGCTTCTGGTGAGAGGCCGCCTGACCGGCCTCAACCGTCAACACCGCATTCAGCAGCAACACGCCCTGCTCCGCCCAGTGGACAAGATTGCCATGGGACGGCGGTGCGTGGCCCAGGTCACGTTGAATTTCCTTGTAGATATTAACCAGCGAAGGAGGCGTCTTGACGCCCTTCTGTACAGAAAAGCACAGACCATGGGCCTGATCCGGGCCGTGGTAAGGGTCCTGGCCAAGAATCACCACCTTCACCCGCTCAAAGGGCGTCAGGTTGAAGGCATTAAAGATATCGGGCCCAGGCGGATAAATCGTCTTGCCCGCCTGCTTTTCCGCTGCCAGAAACTGGCGCAACTCGGCCATGTAGCCCTGCTGAAACTCTGACGCCAGGTGCTGCTTCCAGCCTGGCTCCAACTGAACGGAGGCGCCTTCAGCCATGGGGAACCAGCTTGTTCAGCAGGTTGTGCATACGCGACTCCACGAACTCCTGGGAGGTGCGCTCGGGGTGCACCAGCAGTCGCTGCTCCAGCGTCACCATGGTAGAAAGTATCAGCTCCGCATCCAGCTTGGGTTGATCACTGCCAAACCGTTCTGCCGCAATGATCAGACCTTCCAATTGCTGTCGCAAATACAGATCGGCCAGATCGCGCAATCGGTTATCCAGCACCGCTTCCTGCAAGAAAGCCTGCTCGGCAACCAGATGCTCACGACGGTTGGTCAGTTCATCCACAATAAATGCCGCCATCATCTGCGAGGTCAGCGTCACCAGACGCGTACGCTCTTCGGGGTTGGCGAGACTCTCACGGGAAAACTGGGACAGCAGCGCAAATGCCTGCTCCTTGAACGGCTCGATCACTTCCTTGAGTGCCCGCTCGGCAAACAGGGTAAACGTATCGGCGATCAGGTCAGAAATATCCTTGAAGTAATAGGTCGTCGCAGACAGCGGCACCTCGGCTTCACGGGCCACAGCACGGTGGCGCACAGCGCGGATACCGTCCTGAACGATAATGGTCAGCGCCGCTTCAAGAATAGCCTGCCGGCGCTGTTCACTGCCGGCACGGCGGGCTTTTCTGCCCTGGTATTGTATTGCACTAGTCATGGACACAGTCAGCCTTTGTTATTAGCCCGAAACATCACAACAGTGATGCCATGTGTCGCTCTCCCTTCTTCCGCACATCGCAGAAAGGGGGCACAAGCCGTGCCCCAACATCCCGGTCCTTAACGACCCTGCGGGCGCATGTGCGGGAACAGAATCACATCACGGATGGATGGTGAATCCGTAAACAACATTACCAGCCGGTCAATACCAATCCCTTCGCCGGCGGTTGGGGGCAACCCATGCTCCAGGGCCACCACGTAATCCTCATCGTAGAACATGGCCTCGTCATCACCGGCAGCTTTCTCTGCCACCTGCTGACGGAAACGCTCTGCCTGATCTTCTGCATCATTCAACTCAGAGAAGCCATTGGCAATTTCGCGGCCACCCACGAAGAACTCAAAACGCTCGGTGACAAACGGATTATCGTCCATCCGGCGAGCCAGCGGCGACACCTCGGTCGGGTACTCGGTAATAAAGGTCGGATCTTTCAGGCGGTGCTCTACCGTCTTTTCAAAAATCTCGATCTGCACCTTGCCGAGGCCATAGCCATCCTTCAACGGAATTCCCAGACCGGTGGCGATTTCACGGGCGCCCTCCAGGTCAGCCAGTTTTGCCGCATCAATCTCAGGATTAAAGTGCAAAATGGAATCGAATACCGTAACCCGGGCAAAAGGTTTACCAAAGTCATACACATCCCCCTGGTAGGGAATGTCGGTGGTGCCCAGTACATCCTGCGCCAGGGTACGGAGCATTTCTTCCGTCAGGTTCATCAGGTCGTGGTAATCACCATAGGCCTGATAAAACTCCAGCATGGTGAACTCCGGGTTATGCCGGGTGGACAACCCTTCATTGCGGAAGTTGCGGTTCACCTCGAAGACCTTTTCGAAACCGCCCACCACCAGTCGCTTGAGGTACAGTTCCGGCGCGATACGCAGGTACATGTCCAGGTCCAGACTGTTGTGGTGAGTGATAAACGGGCGTGCCGTCGCCCCACCCGGGATCACCTGTAGCATTGGTGTTTCGGCTTCCACGAAACCCTTGTTGACCAGGAAATTGCGGATACCCGCGACAATTTTCGAGCGGATCTGGAACGTACGGCGGCTGTCTTCGTTAACGATCAGGTCCACATAACGCTGACGGTAACGGGCCTCCGTATCGGTCAGGCCTTTATGTTTTTCCGGCAGCGGGCGCAGCGATTTGGTGAGCAGCAGATACTCATCCATCATCACATACAGGTCGCCCTTGCCTGATTTGCACAGGGTGCCCTTGACCCCAACGATATCGCCCAGATCCCAATGTTTGGTATCTTTCTGCACATCCTTGCTGGCATAAATCTGGATACGGCCGGACATGTCCTGCAGCACCTTGAAGGCCTTGCGATCCAGCATCAGACGACCCGCGATGGCCACCTGAATCCCTTTCTCTTCCAGCTCTTCCTTGCTCAGCTCGCCATATTCCGCCTGCAGCTCAGCCGCAAGGGCATCACGGCGGAAATGGTTGGGAAAGGCATTGCCTGCCTCACGCAACTCACCCAGCTTGGCGCGCCGCTCGGCAATCAGGCGATTCTCTTCTGCCGCTTCGTTAGGAGTGTTCTGTTCGTCTGCCATGTGCATACCTTACAAGGCTCGGACGCCAGGCGTCTGACGTCGTTCGCAAATCTAAAACCTGTCATAAATGCCCGACGTCAGCGCTCCGACGCCAGGCCGCCCGATTACAATCCCGCTTTCAGGGAGGCTTCAATAAAGGGATCCAGCGCGCCGTCCAGAACCGCCTGGGTGTTGCGGTTCTCCACACCGGTTCGCAAATCCTTGATACGCGCATCATCCAGCACGTAGGAGCGAATCTGGCTGCCCCAGCCAATATCCGCCTTGCTGTTTTCCAGTGCCTGCTTCTCCGCGTTGCGGCGCTGCATCTCCAGCTCGTAGACCTTGGCCTGCAACATTTTCATGGCCTTGTCCTTGTTCTGGTGCTGGCTTCGCTCGCTCTGACACTGGGTGACCACGGTGTGCTCGGTGCCACCGTCATCCTTGAACAGATAGGTCAAACGCACCGCAGAGTCGGTACGGTTAACGTGCTGACCACCGGCACCGGACGCGCGGTAGGTATCTACCCGCAGGTTACCGGCATCAATCTCGATATCGATATCGTCGTCCACTTCCGGGGAGACAAACACCGAACTGAAGGACGTATGGCGGCGACCACCGGAGTCAAACGGGCTCTTTCGCACCAGCCGATGCACACCGGTTTCGGTGCGCAGCCAGCCGTAGGCGTACTCACCCTCAAAGCGAATCGTAGCGGATTTGATCCCCGCCACATCACCGGCCGATGCTTCCACCAGCTCGGTCTTGAAACCGTGAGCCTCACCCCAGCGCAGATACATGCGCAGCATCATTTCGGCCCAGTCCTGGGCCTCGGTGCCTCCGGAACCCGCCTGGATATCCAGATAGGCGAAACAACCGTCCATTTCTCCGGAGAACATACGGCGGAATTCCAGGTCCCCCACCATCTTCTCCAGCCGCTCCAGCTCGCTTTCCACTTCCGGCAGGCTGTCTTCATCGCCTTCTTCAACCACCAGATCCAGCAGCGCCGCCGCATCTTCGATGCCTTGGCTCGCCTCATCAATGGTCTTGACCACGCCTTCCAGCTGCGCCCGTTCCTTGCCCAGCCCCTGAGCATAGGCAGGGTCATTCCAGACATCCGGATTTTCGAGCTCGCGCTCGACTTCGATCAGACGTTCGCTCTTGTGAGCGTAGTCAAAGATACCCCCTAAGCGCTTCGACACGCTCAGACAGGTCAGAAAGGTGGGTACGCAGCGGATTGACTTCCATTACGGCTCTCTTCTGGTCAGCGAAACGCGGGGCAACCAGCTGACGGTTGAACCCGCGTGAAAACGGCGCAGTTTAGCGTTTTGCGCCGCCGATGACGAGGGCTGTGGGCACAGCCCGGCCGTGATCAGGCCTTCAGTTCGTAGACGTGGTAGGCCTGGGCTTTCATATGGTCAATGGTGGTGCCCAGATAGCTGGCATTGTCAGGAATCCCGGAGCCGGTATTGAATACCTTGAAGCTGCGCACTTCCTTGGGGGTATCAATGACCGTATCGGCATCCACTTCCACCCACATACAGATAGCCGCATCCTGCAGGATATAGTCTACCCGCAGCACCTTGCCTTCCTCTGGCAAGCGGATTTCCTGCACATCATTGGTCACCTTCAGGCGGTGTTTATGAATAGTCTTCATGGTCCCCTCCGTTAAGGACACACCACAGCCATGGCGATAGCCAGGGCGCAGCGCAAAACGATATCGGCCTTGTGGGCCGCAGATCAGCAAACACCCCTCGCCCCGATGCAGAGGCGAGAGGAGAGAAACGCGAAGCGCAATGCTAGCAAAAAGGCCGCCCACAGGCAGCCATTGTCGACAATTTTACATGTCGCCCTGCACGGACTCAGAACCGCTCCCCCAGCTGGATGAAGAACACCGTGTCATTATCCTCAGTGAATGCCACATCCAGCCCCAGATGCAGGGGCTTGTCCCGGGTAGTCTGCCAGTGCAGTCCCGTCCCCACACTGTGGGCAGTTTCACCTGACATCAGCTCTCCCGCCGCCTCACTGATCCAGCCATGGTCATAGAATCCCAGCCACATCCAGCGCGGATGAAACTTGTAGCGCCCCTCCACATGAGCCGTCATCGCCACATCGTCCATAAACCGGCCGCGGTTATACCCACGCACCGTCATCGCCGAAAGACTGAAGAAGGGCACCGCGCCGGCCCCGCGCTCGAACTCGCCATTGGCCGCCAGCACCAGCTTTTCGCTGACAGACCAATACTGACTGTAGGACAGCCGTGTCTTGCTGTAGGCGAAATCACTGCCGAAGGTGTCAGAAAAGTCGAACCAGGATGCAGAAAAGTTGACCCCGCGCCGGGGGTAATAATTGTTGTCTCTGGAGTCATAACTAAGCACCAACCCGCCCGCCCCCATGGCAATGTCTTTCCCCACAGAGGGCAACACCGGTTGCAACAGTGGAAAATCCATCTCTACCCGCCCCTGCGAGTACAGTAGCGCCGGGCCAGCAAACCAGTGCTCCGTCCCGGGCAGACGCCACAGGCCCCTGGCATAGCCAACGGACATATCCAGACTGTAATCCAGCGGATTGTCAGCAAAAACCCCCTCGCCACCGAACCCGTAATATTCCAGCTTCAGAGAGCCCGCCCCGGCGACCGCTGACACTCTCAGACGGTCATCGAAGAGAAAGTCCTGATGAAACACCCCGGCGACCCAACTGTCCGAATCCGTGTACATCCCCCCCACCCCCGTCGTCGGGTTCGGGCCACCCTCCCCATCCCGGGACGGATGCAAATACAGGGCAGCCAACTGCAGCCCCGACCCCAGAGTGGGGTTGGACATGGGGATCGGCACCACGACCACATTCCCCTTCTCCAGAGTCTGCCCGGTACGCCCCTGCTCAATGCTATCCATGAACTCTTCCGTCTGAGGTGCCGCGGCATTCACCGTCGACAGACAGCACATAGCCGCCAGCCCCCCCGACATTGCAAACCGTCGCATCACTTCCCCTTCCCGACTCTGCGCCAGCCTATCCTGCCCGCAGCCATCGAACGCCGCCAGCCCCCTTCGCTATGCATCGATTTTAGGAGCCTCTGAATAACTCCTTGCGTGCT
>NZ_AQOQ01000041.1:0-24088 GCF_002888555.1 Alcanivorax sp. MD8A
AGCATGTAAGGCGTTATTCAGAGGCTCCCCGGCTGAGCGAGTAGTCCTGTCAGCCGGTGCAGTGGTCCGGCAGGGTCAGGGGCTCGCCCAGGGCCTTGCCGATCAGGCGGACGAAATCCTTGCCAACGCCCCGGCCGCGAGTGGCCGGATGAACCACCATCCAGTCCAGACGCGGTTGGTTTTCTTCTATCAGGGCGATAGCCACCCGCTGGCCATTGAAGTGGGCCACAAACAGCCTGCGATCGCCTGTAGACAGCGCGGATGCCAGCTTTTCACGGTATTGCGGGTCTTCGCGAAGCACCTTGTCAAAGGTGTCGCATTCTTGCTGGGTCAGGGGGTGGGCCTGAACGCTGATCGGCATGGGGGCTCCTTCGCTGGTTCGGGGCTGTCGGGCTGCGTATAATAGCCGCCCCTGGATCTTCTGAATAACCCCTTTGTGCATTCCGGGCACCGTTGTTGGTGCGTCGGGCGGGTGGGATGACGATGCAGAGGCTCTTCAAACCGGGAGAAAGAGATGAGCAAGCGAAGCGCTACTGTTGAGCGCAACACCCTGGAAACCCAGATTCAGGTCACGATCAATCTGGATGGCACCGGCCAGTGCAAGCTGGACACCGGCCTGCCGTTTCTCGAGCACATGCTGGATCAGGTGGCTCGCCATGGTCTGGTCGATCTGGAGATCAAGGCCAAAGGGGATTTGCACATCGATGCCCACCACACGGTGGAAGATATCGGCATCACCTTGGGGCAGGCCTTTGCCAAGGCGATTGGTGACAAGAAAGGTGTTCGCCGCTACGGGCATGCCTATGTGCCGCTGGACGAAGCCCTGTCGCGCGTGGTGATCGACCTGTCGGGCCGCCCCGGTCTGGAAATGTTCGTGGATTTCACCCGCGGCAGCATTGGCGGCTTTGATGTGGACCTGTTCTACGAGTTCTTTCAGGGGCTGGTCAACCACGCCATGGTGACCCTGCACATCGATAACCTGCGTGGCAAGAATGCCCACCACCAGGCCGAGACGGTCTTCAAGGCTTTCGGGCGCGCCCTGCGCATGGCGGTGGAGCCTGATCCGCGCATGGACGGCATTACCCCTTCCACCAAAGGTACGTTGAGCGAAAAAGATGACTGAAGTGGTTGCCGTCATCGACTACGGCATGGGTAATTTGCACTCTGCCAGCAAGGCGCTGGAGAAAGTAGCCAGCGGCCAGACGATTTTGATTACCAGCGACCCGGACCAAGTTCGCGCGGCGGATCGGGTGGTGTTTCCCGGTGTCGGCGCGATCCGGGACTGTATCGCAGTGCTGCGCGACACCGGGCTCGATCAGGCCATCCACGATGTGGTGGCGGCGGGCAAGCCATTGCTGGGCATCTGTGTCGGCATGCAGGCCTTGCTGGCCCGCAGTGAAGAAAACAACGGTATTGACTGTCTGGGCGTGTTCAGTGGTCAGGTGAGTTTTTTCGGTGAGATGCTGGGTGAAACCGGTAACAAGCTGAAAGTGCCCCATATGGGCTGGAACCAGGTCCAGCAGGGCATGGCTCACCCCATGTGGGCAGGCATTGCCGATAATGCCCGTTTCTACTTTGTCCACAGCTACTGCGCCACCGATGTGCCGGAGTCTGAAGTGGCGGGCTACTGCGACTATGGTCGCCGTTTTGCCGCTGCGGTCACGCGCGATAATGTCTTTGCGGTGCAGTTCCACCCGGAGAAAAGCGCAGATGCCGGCCTGACCCTGCTGGAAAATTTCCTGCGCTGGCAGCCTTGAGATCCATTGATAGTGGACAGTTGACAGCGATAACCCCGTTTCATCCGTTGCCTTCCTGTAGGGCAACCCAGTTTTGAGAAATCACGATGCTTTTGATTCCTGCCATTGATTTGAAAGACGGTAAATGTGTTCGCCTCAAGCAGGGGCGTATGGAAGACGACACGGTATTTTCCGACGATCCTGTGGCGGTGGCCACCCACTGGGTAGAGCAGGGGGCTCGCCGTTTGCACCTGGTGGACCTGAATGGGGCGTTTGCCGGTGAGCCGGTGAATGGCGATATCGTCAAGGCGATTGCCCAGAAGCATCCGGATCTGCCGATTCAGATTGGTGGGGGTATCCGCAGCCCTGAGATTATCCAGGCGTATCTGGATGCCGGTGTGCAGTGGGTGATCATTGGTACCAAGGCGGTGAACGAACCCGAGTTTGTGCGCGACATGTGCAAGCAGTTCCCTGGCCACATTATCGTCGGACTGGACGCCAAAGACGGCAAGGTAGCGACGGATGGCTGGGCGAATGTCACCGATGTTGATGTGATCGACCTGGCCCGGCAGTTTCAGGATGATGGTGTGTCTGCCATCGTCTACACCGATATCAGCCGTGACGGCATGCTGCAGGGGGTGAATGTGGAAGCCACCTTGCGCCTGGCCGAATCCATTTCCATTCCGGTGATTGCCTCCGGTGGTATCACCAATCTGGAAGATGTACGTAACCTGTGCGCGGTGTCGAAACTGGGTATCAGTGGTGCTATCACCGGCCGAGCTATCTACGAGAAAACGCTGGATTTCGCTGAAGGCCAGGCGCTTTCCGACGAGCTGATCAGTGCCTGATCGGAGGGTATTGTCATGGGTTTAGCCAAACGGATTATCCCCTGTCTGGATGTGGACGACGGGCGAGTGGTCAAGGGAGTCCAGTTCGTGGATATCCGCGATGCGGGGGACCCGGTGGAAGTGGCCAAGCGTTATAACGACGCCGGCGCCGATGAAATCACCTTTCTGGATATCACCGCCAGCCATGAAGGGCGTGATACCACCCTGCACACGGTGGAGCAGATCGCCAGCCAGGTGTTTATCCCGCTGACGGTGGGAGGCGGCGTTCGCACCCTTGAAGATATCCGTAACCTGCTTAACGCGGGGGCGGATAAGGTAGGCATCAACTCCGCTGCGGTGCACAACCCGGAGTTTGTTCGCGAAGCGGCTGAGCGCTTTGGCTCCCAGTGCATTGTGGTGGCCATTGACGCCAAGAAAGTCAGTGCGGAAAGCGAGCCCAACCGCTGGGAAATTTTCACTCATGGTGGCCGCAAGCCCACCGGGCTGGATGCGGTCGAGTGGGCAAAGCGCATGACGGATTACGGAGCTGGCGAGATCCTGCTGACCAGTATGGATCGCGATGGCACCAAAAACGGGTTTGATATTGCCCTGACCCGTGCCATTTCCGATGCGGTGCCGGTACCGGTGATTGCCTCCGGTGGGGTGGGTAACCTTCAGCACCTGGTGGATGGTGTGATTCAGGGCGGGGCGGATGCAGTGCTGGCGGCCTCGATTTTCCACTTTGCCGAGTACACCGTGGCAGATGCCAAGCGTTACATGCAGAACGCCGGCATTGAGATGAGGCTGTGATTTTCCCCAGATGCTCGACGTCTGAAGCCTGACGCTAAAAAACCGCCGATCCCGGCGGTTTTTTGTGATCATTCAACAGTTCTGCTTGCATCGTTGTGGGAGCTTGCCTGCAAGCGATGATGCTTTAATCAAGGCGCAATCGCTTGCAGGCAAGCTCCCACAGCGAACCACTGCCCACCTTTCGTTTTGCGTCAGGCTTCCTGCATCCCCATGGCCAAATGCGCCATCCTCAATGCCGTTCATGCTCTGCCACTGGCCGCGCCCGGTTCGCTGATTTACTCTCAAACGTATACCTATAAGAAGTCGTCCGGGAGAGTAAAACATGGGTTCCAGCGCATTGATTGATATCGGGTTGCCGATATCCCTGTTTCTGATCATGGTGGGGATGGGTATGACCCTCACCCCGCGCGACTTCCGGGAAGTCGCCATCGCCCCGCGAGGCACCGCCTACGGGCTGGTTTGCCAAATCCTCCTGCTTCCCTTGATTGCTCTGGGCGTGGCCCATGCCATGGACCTGTCTCCGGCATTGGCGGTTGGCCTGATCGTGATTGCGGCCTGCCCGGGGGGAACCACGTCCAACCTGTTCGTCTACCTGGGGCGCGGGGATGTGGCGCTGTCCATCGTGCTGACGGTGCTTGCCAGTCTGATCACGGTGTTGACCTTGCCCGCGTTCACCGGTTGGGCACTGGAGCGCTTTCAGGACTCGTCACAAAGCTTCGAGCTGCCGGTGCTGCGCACCATCATCACCCTGATCGTCATCATTCTCCTGCCTGTCGCGATCGGCATGGCCATTCGGCATTTTCGTCAGTCCTGGGCGGAAAAAGGGGAGAAAGCCGTCGGTCTGCTCGGGTTGCTGGTGTTGGTGGCCGTGATTGCGTTGCTGTTGATCGAGCTGGGCGAAGAGGCGCTGGATTTGTTCAAGAAGGCGGGTGTGTCTGCCATCATCCTCAATGTGGCCGGCATTGTGCTCGGTATGGTCGGCGGGCGTCTGATTGGCCTCAGCCGTGATCAGGCTTTTACCGTGGCTATCGAGCTTGGCATCAAGAATGGCACGCTGGGGTTGATGGTGACACTGACGTTACTGCAATCCGAGGCGATGTCAGTGCCGTCAGCGGTGTATGGAGTGCTGATGTTTGTGTTCGGCTTCCTGATGATTGGCTATGCGCGCCTGACCGGGATTGGCCGGGCTCAGGATTCTGCCTGAGCCTGTGGGGAGGCATCGGCGGTGTTCACTGCCGGCGCCTCCAGCAGGTCCGAGACCGGCACGACGTCAATGCCCGCTTGCTCCATCAGGGGCAACACTTGCTGCAGATAGTGCACGGTTTCCGGGTAGGGGTGGCCTATGGCGATTGCCTGCCCGCGCTGTCGTGCCAGCTGGAGCAGCTTGTTGAACTGACGATTGATGCTGGCGAGATCGCGCTGATTATCCAGGAAGATGTCTCGCCCTGCGCTGGCGATGCCGACACGCTGGGCGGTGCGTTGCGCTACAGAGCGGCCGCTGGTGCGGCTGTCCACAAAGAATAGCTGGTGCGCTTTCAGTTCGCCCATCAACCAGCCCATGGGTTCGGCCTGCTCTGTCAGGGCGCTGCCCATGTGGTTGTTGAGCCCGCGGGCCTGGGGAACCTGCCCTAGCGCCTCGCGCACCGCCTGCAATATCTCCGTCTGCTGCATGCCCAGTGTCAGCCCGCCCCGATCGAGTCTGGCCTGCTGTTGGGCGGCCATGGGCATGTGCACGATGACTTCCTTGCCTGCCAGGCTGGCGCGTTCTGCCAGGCGGGGCCCATGGGGTGAGAACGGAATTACCGCGCAGGTCACATCGGCGGGCAGGTCGGTGATGGCCTTGCCTCGGGAATAGCTGTAGCCAAGGTCATCAATGATGATGGCGATACGTGGCGCGGCCAGGGCGAGCTGGCTGGCTGCCAGCATCGCCATGGCCATCAGCAGGCGAGGCATCAGTCGGAATCACTGCCGGGTTGGGTTCCGGCGCGGCCAGTCTGGGCCAGTACTACGCCTTTGAGTACCGAGAGAGCCTGGGCCAGAGCGTAATCTTCCTGAGCCAGAGAGCGGGGGTTTTCGCTGCTCTTGTGTTCGCCGTTCTCGTTATCCAGGTGGCGCGGCAGGTCCGCTTCGCGGACCTGCTGGTCTTCGCGCACTTCCAGACGAGTCACTACATCGACACTGATATCCGGTTCGATGCCTTCGGCCTGAATGGAGCGGCCATTGGGGGTGTAGTAGCGGGCCGTGGTCAGTTTGAGGGCGCGGTCCTTGCTCAGTGGCAGCACCGTTTGAACGGAACCTTTACCGAAGGTGCGATTGCCAACCACGATGGCGCGATGTTGGTCTTGCAGTGCGCCAGCCACAATTTCAGAGGCGGAGGCGCTGCCGCCATTCACCAGTACCACCAGCGGGACGCCAGCCAGCTGGTCGCCGGGTTTGGCCTTGAACTCGCTGCGGCTACCGGGCTGGCGACCTTCGGTGTAGACCACCAGACCTTCATCAAGGAACAGGTCGGCCACTTCCACGGCTCCCCCCAGCACCCCGCCAGGATTGTTGCGCAGGTCCATAATCAGGCCTTTGAGCGCCCCCTCGGCGGCCAGCTTTTTGAGTGCTTTGGCGGTATCGCTGCCAGTATTATTCTGGAACTGGGAGATGCGCACATAGCCAAGCCCGGGCTCAAGCAAGCGGGATTTGACGCTGTGCATCTGGATCTTGTCGCGCTTGAGTGTGACCTGGCGAGGGTTCTCTTCTCCTTCGCTCAGGACCATCAGCTCGATTTCCGAGCCCACCTCGCCGCGCATTAACTCCACAGCTTCACCCAGCGACAGGCCTTTGACGAAGGTGTCGTCAATCTTGAGGATCAGGTCACCGGCCTGGATGCCGGCCTTGCTGGCGGGGGAATCATCCACAGGCGTGACCACTTTGACGAAGCCATCTTCCATAGTGACTTCGATGCCCAGTCCGCCAAACTCGCCGGTGGTCGTGACCTGCAGATCATCGAACTGATCGGGGGTCAGGTAGCTGGAGTGGGGATCGAGTTCGTACAGCATGCCGCGGATGGCCGACTCCAGCAGTTCGCGATCATCGATCTGTTCGATGTAGGCGCCACGGATGCGCTCCATGACTTCGGCGAAGGCGCGCAGTTCGTCCACCGGGACACCCTGTTGGCGGGCCTGCTGATCCAGTGCCGGGTCTTCAGCGTGAACGGGACAGAAAGGCAAAGCGGAAAGGACTCCCACCAGCATGGCGGAGCGCAGGGCTGTGAGCGTGAATTCAGGCATTCATTATCCCCGGATGCCCGGCCATTCCGGTGGCCGGCGCGATGTTGTTTGTGTGGCTGCGGCATGCAAACTAAAGGCGTCCCAGCGTGGGCAGTGTAACACGGCGGTCGCACCAGCGTGCCGGGTTCTGGGCCTTGCCACGGTGGCGAATTTCGAAGTACAGGCCGCTGCCCTGATTGCTGCCGGTGTTGCCGGCAAGGGCCAGAGGATCGCCGGTGGCCACCCACTCTCCCACCTCGCGTAACAGCGACTGATTGTGGCCGTATAGTGTCAGGTAGCCGTCGCCGTGATCGACAATGGTGAGCAGGCCATAGCCGCGCAACCAGTCAGCATAGACCACGCGGCCAGGGTGAATGGCGCGTACCGGACTGCCTGTCGGGGCAGACAGGATCACCCCCTGCCAGCGCAGGGCGCCTTCACGGCGACTGTTGTAACTGGTGGCGATGCGGCCTTCCACCGGCCAGGGCAGTTTGCCGCTGAGCTTGCCAAACGGCTTGCCCCCGATCTCGGCAGGGATGTCATCCAGGCTGCGCTGCATGTCAGAGAGCAGTTTTTCCAGTCGGTCCTGATCGGATTTCAGGCGGTCGATATTGCCGCCACGTTCCTTGAGTGACTGGTTGAGCATCGCGAGGGTCTGTTGTCGTGAGGCCTGTGCCTGTTGCAGTTTCTCCTCATGGCGCTGCACATCACTGCGCTGGTCCAACAGGGCGCTGCGGGCCTGATTGACTCTGGCACTAATGGCTTGCAGCTCCGTGAGTTCACCGCTTAGCGTCTCAAGCCGTTCGGTGCGAGCACGCTGGTAATATTCCTGGTAGCGCATCAGGCGGGCAATCTGGTCGGGTTGTTCCTGGTTGAGCAGCAGCTTGAGGCGTTCCTGACGGCCGCTCTGGTAGCTGGCGCGCAGGGTTTTGGCCAGCCAGGTCAGCTGGGCTTGTTTGTCCCTGGCGAGGCGGGCCTGCTCTTCGCGCAAAGCCTCAAGCCGTTGTTGGGACTCGCTGACCTTGCGTTCCAGTTGACGGCGTTCTTTGGATAGCCGGCTGATGCGCAGGTCGGCTTCACGCAACTCTGCCTGCAGGGCGTCTCGCTCCCGCAATTCCTTGCCTTGGGCGTCACTGAGGGTACGTATTCGCGATTTCAACTCTTCCAGATCGGCCCTGGAAGGCGTGTCTGCTGCCAGGCTGAGAGCGGGAAGCAAGAGTAGTAACAGGATTTGCAGCCGCATGGTTTTACCTTACCCCCCTGGGGGTGTGTATACTTGGCGCCGATTTTATCTTGCTGCAGGGGGCGATGACGGCGGTCCCGGCTGTGGCTGTATACCTTGATCCGGGGTTCTCATGAGTCAGCTTTTCGAGTTTGCCAGTAACCATTATCTTCTGGTGTCCGCTTTCTTCCTGCTATGGGCGGTGTTCTTTGTGCTTGAGTCCCGCCGGGGCGGCAAGCCACTGACCCCGCAAATGGCCACCAATCTGGTCAATCAGCAGGACGCGGTCATCGTCGATCTGCGTGATGGCGATGAATTTCGCGCCGGGCACATTGCTGGCAGCCTCAATATTCCTGCCGGTCAGGCCCTAGAGCGTATTGCAGAACTGGAAAAATACAAGGAGAAACCGCTGATTCTCACTTGTGATATGGGTAGCAAGGCCTCACATCTTGGCAGACAGCTACGCACCAAGGGCTTCGCGGATCTCTATCGGATTCAGGGCGGAATCAATGCCTGGCGGTCTGCCTCTTTGCCTGTGGTGAAGGGCTGATGGCACGGGTCGAGCTGTATACCACGGCCTGGTGCCCGTTCTGCATCCGCGCCAAGCGGTTGCTGGACAGCAAAAATGTGTCCTACGAGGACACTGATGTGGACCGTGATCCGCAGCAGCGGCTGGTAATGCAGCAGCGCGGCGGGGCACGCACGGTGCCGCAGATATTTATAAATGGCCACCCCATCGGTGGTTGCGATGAACTGTATGCTCTGGAGCGCGCGGGCGAGCTGGATGGCCTGCTCAGCGCTGATTCGGGGGAGTAAGGAGAGAGACATGGCTGACGAACAACAACAGGTTTTCCAACTGCAACGCCTTTATCTGAAGGATGCTTCCTTCGAGTGCCCAGGGGCGCCGGATGTGTTTCTGCAGGAATGGAAACCCAAGGTAAATGTGCAACTGAACAATGGTGCTCGCCGCATTGGTGAAGGTAATGAGTTCGAGGTTGAGCTGACGGTTACCGTGACCGCCAAGGACGAGAAAGAAGAAAAGACCTTCTATCTGGTGGAGGTCAAGCAGGCCGGGATCTTTACCGTGAAGGGCATCGAAGGTGAAGAGCGCGCCCAACTGCTCGGCGCCTACTGCCCGAACATGTTGTTCCCCTATGTGCGCGAAGTGGTCTCTGATCTGGTTGCCAAGGCATCCTTCCCGCAAATGGTGCTACAGCCGATCAACTTCGATGCGCTGTACCAGCAGCAGCGTCAGCAGCAAGCTGCGCAGGCTGAGGCGGCAGGCGAAACGGTGCAGTGAACAGTTAACAGTGAATAGCGTCGCGAAGCGTCGTTGACCTGTTCTTAAACACAAGAGGCCGCGCCCAGGCAATGGGCGCGGCCTCTTGTGTTTAAGGCTAAAACAAACCTGCCTCGCGCGCTGTTCACTATTCACTGTTAACTGTTCACTGCCCCTGCGTATCCCAACTGTCGCCAAGCCTCATACAGTGTTACCGCCACGGCGTTGCTCAGGTTGAGGCTGCGGCTGTCGGCAACCATGGGCAGGCGCAGGCGTTGTTTGGGAGGGAGTGATTCGATGACTGACTGGGGAAGTCCGCGGGTTTCCGGGCCGAACAGCAGGATGTCGCCGTCCTGGAAATTCGCCGTGCTATGGGGGCAGCTGGCTTTTGTGGTCAGCGCAAACAGCCGTTGTCCGGTGGTATGGTCCATAAAACGGGCGAAGTTGTCGTGTAATTGCAGGTTGGCAAATTCCCGGTAATCGAGGCCGGCACGGCGCAGTTTTTTTTCCTCGAGGGAAAAGCCCAGGGGCTTGATGAGGTGGAGCTGGGCGCCGGTATTGGCGGCCAGGCGGATAATGTTGCCGGTGTTCGGCGGGATCTCGGGTTCGTACAGGGCGATATGCAGCATGGATTTTTGCCGTGGTGGGTAGCGCGTGATATTGATGAGTATGAAGAATAACAGGACAAGGACGATGAGACGCGGATGGATAGGGTTGCTGCTGTTGCTGACGGCGTGCAGTGAGCCACAGCCGGAAGGGGAGTTGCTGTATGTTGCCCCCTATACGTCAGCCTGTATCGGCGCAGGCCCCATGGACTGCATGCGGGTGCGGCACTCAGAGACGGAAAACTATCAGCTTTTCTATAACACGATTGAAGGCTTCCAGTTCGAGCAGGGGTTCCGCTATACCCTGAGGGTGGCGGTCAGTGAGGTGGAAAACCCGCCTGCTGACGGCAGTGCGCTGCGTTATCGCTTGCTGGAAGTGGTCAACAGGGAAGCAGTCGGGCCGTGAGGTGTGTCTATCAGGCGTGTGATGGCCTGGAGGCACACATGGTGGCCGGGCTGGCATCGGTGTGGGTAGACAATGATGACGAGTCGCGGGCGCGGGAGGTGGTCGCGGACTATGAACAACAGCAGCAAGCAGAAGAGTTGACGTCGTCTCGCTCCCGTGAACCTTCTGCGTCCTGGCCCGGTGCTTTTGGGCGTGGCCTGATACTCGGAATGGTGGTGGGCGTGCTGCTCGGCTTGTTGGTGGGCAGTGCGCGGGCAGCTAGCTCCCCTGTGATGCTGGTGGGAACGGTGGCGCATATCCCGGGGTTGGCCAACCCCGATCTGAGTGGCCCGTTTATTGACTTGCTGGTGGCTATGGACGATGCCTTGCCAGCGGTGAGTCTCCAGATCCGGGTGGCGCCGTTTGTGCGCTCAATTCACGACGCCTCAACCGGGCGGGCAGACTTTCATCTGCCGATGATTCGCAATCCCTCACTGGATTTGCCGTCACTGCCCTGGCGCTATGTGGAGCGGCCCATGGGCAAGGTCTGCATGGTGCTGTATTCCGCTCGCGAGGCGCCCCTGACAGCGGCCCAGGCGAGTCGAGGGGCTGAGCAAGGGGCGCTGCGAGTGGCCACCTTGAGTGCCAATCTGGACCTGTTTGCCTTGCCGCTGGAGGGGATTACTGAATTGCGTCAGGGGTTGGGCCTGGTGGCCCGTGGGCGGCTCGATGGCTTTATCGGTGCCCAGGAAGAAACGGACAGCATGCTGCGCGCCAGTGGCCTGAAAAATATCCACCGCAGCCTGTTTCACTGCTATGACGATGTGCTGATTGTGCCAAAGGGGGCGGCGGGCGACCGGACAGCCGCATTGCTGGAAGAGGCGTTGGATGCCCTGGAGGCCCAGGGCAGGCTGGCGCCCCTGCATGGCAGGGTGCACCAGCCTTATCAGGACTGGCAGCCTTATTAGCGACCGGCGCGCTTGCGTTCGGTCTCGGTAAGCAGCTTCTTGCGCAGACGCAGATGGTTGGGGGTGACCTCAACCAGCTCGTCATCTTCAATGAAGTCCAGTGCCTGCTCCAGGCTGAAGCGGATCGGCGGGGTGAGAACGATGTTCTCATCGGTGCCGGAGGCGCGCATGTTGGTCAGCTGCTTGCCCTTGGTGGGGTTTACGACCAGGTCGTTGCCACGGCTGTGAATACCGATGATCTGGCCTTCGTAGACGTCCACATTCGGGTCGATCAGCATGCGGCCACGTTCCTGCAGATTGAACAGGGCGAAGCCCAGCACCTTGCCCTTGACCATGGACACCAGCACACCGTTGATGCGCTTGGCCATGTCACCCGCCTTGAACTCGCCATAGTGGCTGAACGTGCTGTTGAGGATACCGGTGCCGGACGTCAGGGTCAGGAACTGGCTACGGAAACCGATCAGGCCACGGCTCGGCACCAGGAATTCCAGGCGTACACGGCCCTTGCCGTCCGGTTCCATGTTGGTCATCTCGGCCTTGCGCAGACCCAGCTGCTCCATGATGGAGCCCTGGTGCTGCTCTTCCACATCGGCCACCACGGTTTCGTAGGGCTCCTGCTTCACGCCATCTTCTTCACGAATGATCACCTGCGGACGGCCCACGGCCAGTTCGAAGCCTTCACGGCGCATGTTCTCGATCAGTACCGACAGGTGTAGTTCACCACGGCCGGAGACGCGGAACTGGTCGGCGCTTCCGGTTTCTTCCACGCGCAGGGCCACGTTGTGCTTGAGCTCGGCTTCCAGGCGCTCGCGAATCTGGCGGCTGGTGACGAACTTGCCGTCCTGGCCCGCGAAAGGCGAGGTGTTCACGTGGAAGAACATGCTCACGGTAGGCTCGTCCACGCTCAGCGGGGTCAGGGCTTCCACATTGGCCGGGTCACACAGGGTGTCGGAAATGTTCAGCGGGTCCAGGCCGGTAATGCAGACGATTTCGCCAGCAGAGGCGGTAGGGGCGTCCACACGCTCCAGGCCGTGATAACCCATGATAGTGAGGATCTTGCCGCTGCGGACTTCGCCGTCGGCGCCGATCACTTTCACCGGGCTGTTGGCCTTGATCTGGCCACGCTTGACCCGGCCGATGCCGATGATGCCCAGGTAGCTGTTGTAGTCCAGGGAGGAAATCTGCATCTGGAAGGGGCCATCAGCGTCCACATCCGGGTAGGCCACTTTATCGACAATGGCTTCCAGCAGGGGGGTCATGTCGTCGGCCAGGTTGTCGGCTTCCATGCCGGCGATGCCGTTCAGGGCGGAGGCATAGATTACCGGGAAGTCCAGCTGCTCGTCGGTGGCACCCAGGTTATCGAACAGGTCAAAGACCTGGTCCATGACCCAGTCAGGGCGCGCGCCGGGACGGTCGATCTTGTTGATCACCACGATCGGCTTGAGGCCAGCGGCAAATGCCTTCTGGGTAACAAAGCGGGTCTGCGGCATGGGGCCGTCTACCGCGTCTACCAGTAGTAGTACGGAATCCACCATGGACATGACGCGCTCTACCTCACCGCCGAAGTCGGCGTGTCCGGGGGTGTCCACGATGTTGATGCGATAGTCGTTCCACTGGATAGCAGTGTTCTTGGAGAGGATGGTAATGCCCCGTTCCTTCTCCAGATCGTTGGAGTCCATGACCCGCTCGATATCGCCAGCGCGATCTCCCAGGGTGCCGGACTGTTGCAGCAGCTTGTCCACCAGGGTGGTCTTGCCGTGGTCAACGTGGGCGATGATGGCGATATTGCGCAGGCGTTCAATCACGAGTGTAGCTCCAGTGAAAAATGAGCAGGCCGGTTATCACCAGCCCGCAGGGGCGCGCATTATAACAGCGCTTTGGGCTGGTGATAGCCCATCGGTCGGGCTTTGTCGTAAGATTGCGCACTGTGAAGCAGTTCACGATTTTACGGTTGTTCCTGCGCGGGCCAGATTGTTGTCCTAGAATGGCGCAACCATTTGCCCCGGGCCGGGTCATAGGGGGCCTGACGGGTCGCCTTTGTCTGCGGCTCGGGGGCAGTAACGCTTTTGATATCAGGTTGTTAAGATGCGAATTCCTTTCTGGCTGATGTTGCTCGGGGTGTCCTGGGAAGCCAGTGCCGAGGCGTCGGCCAGCAAGATGATTTATGGCTTGCATGAGCAGGTGTATATCGAAGAGCTGGGGGTCACAGTGCCTGCCAAGCTGGATACCGGGGCGGACAGCGCCTCGTTGAGCGCCCGTTACATCAAGACCTTTACCCGTGATGGCCAGCAAATGGTGGAGTTTGATCTGGCGATTGATCGGGATGATCGTGAAGAACTGGGAATCACACAGTCCCAGTGGGATGACATCGAGCTGCCGCTGGCGGGGCATGTGAGGATCAAGCAGCGTGCCGAGAGCCTGGAAGGTGACGAGCGCGAGTACCGCAGTCGCCCGGTGGTGTTGCTGACAGTGTGCATGGGCAAGCGCCAGCAACAGATCGAAGTTAACCTGACCGATCGCAGTGAATTCAGTTACCCCATGCTGATGGGGTCGCACGCGTTACAGAAGCTGGCGGCAGTGGTGGATCCATCCAGTCAGCATATTGGCGGCTCGCCCAAGTGTGAGTCGCCGGCTAACGACGTAAACCATGTTGAAATGACGGAGGCTGCCGAGGCGCAATAATGGGTTCAGTCAAGTTTCAGGCGCGTTTGCTTGCCTTCTTCCTGCTGTCGCTGGGGGTTGGCAGTGTTCTCTATCAGGTCTTTGTGCAGCACGTGCCGCTCAGCCAGGATGAAACCGATCAGGTCTGGGTGGTGGACGCCGAGGTCGGGTTTAATGCCCGGCCCAACAAGCCGGTTAAGGTGCGGATGTTTGTGCCGCCGGCGAACGGCAGCTACACCACCCTGAACGAAAGCTTTATCTCCAATAATTATGGCGTCAACGTCAATACGGAGAAGGGTAATCGACAGGTGACCTGGTCGTCCCGGCGGGCCGAGGGCAATCAATACCTGTATTACCGGCTGATGTTGACCCAGCGTTATGCAGAGGCACCGGAAAATGAACCCGGCCCCCAGTTTCGTCCTGCACCTGCCCTGAAGGGCCCGGACCGTCTTGCTGCCGAGGCGCTGCTGGAGCCGATCCGTCAGCATTCCGCAGATGTGGAAACATTTATCAGCGAGACCATCAAGCGCGTCAATGAGCTGGAAAACGACAATGTCCAGTTGCTGCTGGGCAGTGACTTGAGCCCGGAAAACCGGGCCAAGGTGGTCGACCTGCTGCTGGCGATGTCCCACATTCCTGCCGAGCCGGTGCATACCTTGCGGCTTGCAGAGAGTCAGGGGCAGCAGCCCGAGTTATGGCTGCGTAGCTACAACGGCAAACAGTGGCTTTACTTCAACCCGGTGAACGGTCAGCAAGGGCTCCCGGAAGATCGCCTGGTCTGGTGGCGTGGGGCGGAGTCGTTGCTCAAGCTGGATGGCGGCAAATCCGGGAATGTGTCCTTCAGTGTTCACCGTAATGAAATGAGTGCGCTGCAGCTGGCCCAGTCCCTGCGGATGAAGGATGCCGAGAGTTTTATCGACTTCTCGCTCTACGAATTGCCGCTGCCGGCACAGCAGTTGTATCGCATTCTGATCATGATCCCGGTAGGGGTGATTCTGGTGCTGCTGATGCGGTCGCTGGTGGGCATGGAGACGTTGGGGACCTTTACCCCGGTGCTGATCGCGCTGGCCTTTCGTGAGACCCAGGTATTGTACGGTGTGCTGCTGTTCACCTTTATTACCGCCATTGGCCTGTCGGTGCGATCCTATCTTGAGCACTTGAAGTTGCAGCTGTTGCCGCGCTTGTCAGTGGTGCTGACCTTTGTAGTGATCACCATGGCGTTGCTGAGTCTGTTGGGCTACAAGCTGGGCATGGGCTCCGGGCTGTCCGTGGGCCTGTTCCCGATGGTGGTGTTGACCATGGTGATTGAGCGCACCTCCATCGTCTGGGAAGAACGGGGGGGCAGTCAGTCACTCAAGGTGGCGCTGGGTACCCTGTTTACCGCGATTCTTTGTCACCTGCTGATGGTGTGGCAGCCTCTGGTGTACTTTGTCTTTACCTTCCCGGGCGTGCTGCTGTGTCTGGCGTCTTTCATGGTGCTGATGGGGCACTACCGGGGTTATCGGCTTACTGAGCTGGTGCGTTTCCGTGCCATGGTGGAGGGGGACAAGCACTGATGTTGTGGTCCAAGACCCGCAAGGCTCTGCGCGCCCGTGGCGTCATGGGTATCAACCAGCGCAACGGTGACTACATTCTGCGTTACAACAAGCGCAGCCTGTATCCGTTGGTGGATGACAAGATCAAGACCAAGAAGATGGCGCTGGATGCCGGCATCAGAGTGCCGGAGTTGTACGGCACCATTGCCACCGAGCAGGGTATCAGCACCCTGCGCAAGGTGGTGGATACGCACCGGGATTTTGTTATCAAGCCCGCGGAGGGGGCTGGCGGGGATGGCATCATGGTGATCGCCGATCGCTTTGAAGACTATTTCCGCTCAGCGTCCGGCCGCATCATTACCCTCGAAGAGCTGGAGCACCATATTTCCGGCATCATCTCCGGGATCTACTCGCTGGGTGGTCACCGCGATCAGGCGCTCATCGAGTATCGGGTGACGTCCACCGAATTGTTCAAGCGCATCAGCTATGAAGGTGTGCCGGACATTCGCATCATCGTGCTCAAGGGCTACCCTGTGGCGGCCATGTTGCGTTTGCCTACCCGGCAGTCCCAGGGCAAGGCAAACCTGCATCAGGGCGCGATTGGCGTCGGCCTGGACCTGTCCACCGGTGTGACGCTGGATGGCACCTGGCTCAATCGCAAGATCCAGCGGCATCCGGACACGGCCAATGCGGTGGCGGGGCTGACCGTGCCTGACTGGGAAGATTGCCTGTCACTGGCGGCCCGCTGTTATGACCTGACGGGGCTGGGCTATCTGGGTGTCGATCTGGTCATGGATCGTGATCATGGCCCAATGATGCTCGAGCTTAATGCCCGCCCGGGGCTGAATATCCAGATTGCCATGGATGACGGTTTGCTGCGCCGCTGCCGGATTATCGAGGATCACCTTGAAACGGTGGGTGACAAGGACCTGCCGGCCGCTGAACGTATTGCATTTTCCAAGTCGAAATTTGCCGTCGCCGGCCCGGTGGCGGTGGAGCCTCAGGACCCTTCCTGATCGCTAGCGGATTCCCTGCCCATTCTGGTCGCCCTGCCACAGCAGGGTGATCAGCGGGTCCTGCGGATTGCCAAGAACACTGTAAAAACGGTAGTCGACACGCAGGCCGGTCTCGGTTTTTTCAAAATCCAGGGTAACCAGGCCGTGTGTGGCGCGGGTGAAGTGCTGTGCGTCACTGGCAGGACCGAGGTCGTTGTTGATGCTGGCGGAACCTGATATCAGTTGCCGGGTGTCCTGGTATTCTCCTTCATCGGACAAGATGTGGTCGTGGCCGCCGACCAGCAAGTCCAGATGCCCCACCAGTTTTTGTTTCAGTCCAATGTTGATCATTTCATGGGCGTTGCCGTGGGAGCCGGTACTGAACATGGGGTGGTGGGCAAACCCCAAACTGAATTGGCAGCCATACTCTTGGGCCATCTGCTGGCTGGCCGTGAGCCAGTTGATTTGCCGGTGAAAGTAATACCACTTTTCAAACCAGGTCGTCTCCAGACTGAATGCACAGGCATCTGGCCATTGCTCAAAGTAGTAAAAGTGGGGAAGGTGAATCAGAGGGTGGCGACGCGCCACCTCAAGCCAGGCGTTGCCGTTCTGTTTCCAGTCATGGTTACCCAGCACCAGATAGACGGGAATGCCGGCATCCAGCGCTGGCTGCAGGGGTGGCAAGAAGCGGCTGTCGATGAGCGGATCGTTGGCGTCGCGAATTCCGTCCGGATAGACCAGATCGCCCAGATAGCGGATTTGGTCGCAGCCCAGTGTCACCAGGGCCTGGCCGACGGCCAGGGAGGCCGGGTTGCCCCAGCCGCCATCGCCGATGGCGCACACCCGCTGTCCGGCCAGTGGTCGGTCATGCACAAGCCAGGGGCCGTGGGGGGTATGGAACCACCAGCCAAGGCCTGCGGCAGTCAGTGCCAGCACCGCAAGGAGGGCGGTACGGCGGAGCCAGCGTCTCATGCAGGACTCTCCGTAAACAGCATGTGGCGCAGGAGTGTGCCGTTGCAGGATGACATTCAAGTGACAGGCGGCACGGGGGATGGATGCGTGCAGGCCCCGCCATTGCTATACTTCGCCGCCCAATTTCCGAGCCAGGGCGGCACGCGGTGCGGCCCCCAGCACAGGTTTTTCACATGACTCAGGCAACCCAACCCATCAAGCGGCGCGCGATCGCGCTGGTGTCCGGCGGACTGGATTCCATGCTGGCCGTGAAGGTCATGCAGGAGCAGGGCATCGAAGTGGAAGGGGTGAACTTTTTCACCGGCTTCTGTGTGGAAGGGCATACTCATGCCATTCGCAAGAAGGACAAGGACAAGGAAAAGCGCAATAACTCCCTGTGGGTGGCCGAACAGCTTGGCATCAAGCTGCACATCATTGATATTTCCGAAGAGTACAAGGATGTGGTGCTGAACCCCAAGCACGGCTACGGCGCGAACCTGAACCCCTGTCTGGACTGCAAGATTTTCATGGTCAACCAGGCCACTCTGATGATCAACAAGGCGCGTGAATTCGCTGGCGATCGCGGTTTTGACTTCATTGTGACCGGCGAAGTGATTGGTCAGCGGCCCAAGAGCCAGCGTAAGGAAACCATGCCGATCATCAGTCAGGAGTCGGGAGCGGACGATCGTCTGTTGCGCCCGCTTTGTGCCAAGAACCTGCCGCCAACCTTGCCCGAGCGAGAGGGGTGGGTAAACCGCGATGAGCTGCACGATTTTTCCGGCCGAAACCGTAAGCCACAGATGGCGTTGGCGAAGAAGTTCGGACTGGATGATTTTGCCCAGCCAGCGGGAGGGTGCTGCTTCCTGACCGACGAATCCTATTCCAACAAGCTGTCAGACCTGTGGAAGGCCCGTAATGAGCGCCGCTACGAGCTTGATGACATCATGTTGCTGAAAGTGGGGCGCCACCTGCGGCCGAAACCCCACTACAAGTTGATCATCAGCCGTGAGGAGGGCGAGAATCGCTTTCTGGAAGGCTACCGTTATATGTTCTCCAGCATTACCACGGTAAGCTGCCCGGGGCCCCTGGCCTTGGTCGATGGCAACTTTGAATCTGACGAAGAGCTTGAGCAGGCTGCTGCCATTGTGGCCCGCTATTCCAAGGGCCGGGTGCTGGACGAGGTGACACTGGAAATTCGCCAGCCGGATGGTGTGGCTCGCCAGGTGACGGTAAAGCCGGCGCAGCCTGACGATGTATTGCCTGCCTGGAATGTGGGGTAGTGGTATGACTGATGTGATTCACGAGCTGGATACCCGTCGCCTGCTGTGCCCGATGCCGGTCATCAAAACGCAGAACAAGGTGCGTACCCTGTCGACAGGGGATTGCCTCAAGGTGGTCTGTACTGATCCGGGCGCGCTGAACGATATCCCTGCCTGGTGCCGGATTAACGGCCACGAAGTGTTGGAAGCCGCCGAGCAGGGTAATGAGTGTTTTGTGGTCTTGCGCGTCGGCGAGGACAATGGTGCACTATTTTAGTGCTGTGCGCGATTGTTGTGCACCATGGGTGTGCATGATGTTGGTGCATGGCCCTGTGGGCCCCTGACAATTGGGGGCTATGCGCTAAAAAAGGGCTGGCATGGTATTTGCCTCCCTATTGGCATTAGTGGCCCCTTGGCCGAGAATACCGGCTCTCTGTGTTGCTCCATGCCGGTGCAATATGTCGAGTCAGAGATAAACCCGCTGTTCCTTAGGAGGACGCACGACAATGTCTGAAAAGACCCTCAAGCTGATTAAAGAAAACGATGTGAAATGGGTGGACCTGCGCTTCACCGATAGCCGTGGTAAGGAGCAGCACGTTACTCTGCCAGTGGGTGAAATCGACGAAGATTTCTTCACCGACGGCAAGATGTTTGACGGTTCTTCCATCGCTGGCTGGAAAGGCATCAACGAGTCCGACATGGTGATGATGCCTGACGACTCTACTGCCGTTCTGGACCCGTTCACTGACGTGGCCACCCTGAACCTGCGTTGCGACATTCTCGAGCCGTCCACCATGACCGGTTATGAGCGTGACCCGCGTTCCGTTGCCAAGCGTGCTGAAGAGTACCTGAAGGCTACCGGTATCGCTGATACCGCCCTGTTCGGTCCTGAGCCGGAGTTTTTCGTATTTGATTCCGTGCAGTGGAAATCCGACATGCAGGGTTCCATGTACAACATTCACTCCGAAGAAGCGGCGTGGGTGTCCCACGAAGACTTCGAAGGTGGCAACATCGGTCACCGTCCGGGTGTGAAAGGTGGTTACTTCCCGGTTCCGCCGGTAGACAGCCTGCACGACCTGCGTGGTGCAATGTGTTCCGCCATGGAATCCATGGGCCTGAACATCGAAGTGCATCACCATGAAGTGGGTACTGCTGGCCAGTGTGAGATTGGTGTTGGCGCCAACACCCTGACCAACAAGGCTGACGAAGTTCAGATCCTCAAGTACTGCGTGCACAACGTGGCTCACGCCTACGGCAAAACCGCTACCTTTATGCCCAAGCCGCTGATCGGTGACAACGGCTCCGGTATGCACGTTCACGTATCCCTGGGTAAAGATGGCAAGAACCTGTTCGCTGGCGAAGGCTATGCTGGCCTGTCCGACGAGGCGCTGTACTTCATCGGCGGTATCATCAAGCACGCTCGCGCCCTGAATGCTTTCACCAACGGTTCTACCAACTCCTACAAGCGTCTGGTGCCCGGCTTCGAAGCCCCGGTAATGCTGGCCTACTCTGCCCGTAACCGTTCCGCTTCCATCCGTATTCCGTTCGTGAGCAGCGCCAAGGCGCGTCGTATCGAAGCACGCTTCCCTGATCCGTCTGCCAACCCTTACCTGTGCTTCGCCGCACTGCTGATGGCTGGTCTGGACGGCATCAAGAACAAGCTGCACCCTGGCGATGCCATGGACAAGGATCTGTACGATCTGCCGGCTGAAGAAGCAAAAGACATCCCGACCGTGGCTCATACCCTGACCATGGCGCTGGATTGCCTGGAAGCTGACATGGACTTCCTGACCGAAGGTGACGTGTTCACCAAGGACATGCTGGACGGCTACATCTCCCTGAAGCGTGGTGAGATTGAGCGTCTGAACATGACCCCGCATCCGGTTGAGTTCGACATGTACTACTCCTGCTAATCCCTCGGGATTGCAGTGAAAAAGCCCCCCGCTGGTCGGGGGCTTTTTTATGTCTGGCGGAGGGGGCAGGCCTCTGTTCCTGTTCTGTTGAGCGTGTTTGGGTCTGGTGCGGATCAAGCATTATCGCTGCAAACTGTGCATTTGCCCCTTTCCTGACGGCTTTGCACAGTGGAGAATCAGCAAGAGAGCCGATGGAGATAACGATGAAAACACAATGGAAGCTATTTGCCGGGTTGCTGCTTGCGATGGGGGCCGGTGGTCTGGGGGCTGCGGAAGCGGGAAGTGAGCCGGCAAGCGGGATTTATCGCTCAGTAGATGAAAATGGCAACGTAGTATTCACTGATCAGCGTCCGGAGAGCGGAGATGCGGAAGAGGTGAAATTGCGCGAAACCAATACGGTGCCGATCGAAAAGGTGGAGATCTCCGGCGAGGTGAAAACGGTCGGCGGAGAACAGTCCAAGGTGTTTGGCGGTTACCGTCATCTGGAGATCACATCGCCCGCAGCCGAAGCCACCATCCGCAACCCTGAGGGTGGGGTGCAGATCAGTGTAGACCTGCAGCCCGCTTTACAGGATGGCGATACGGTGGTGATTTTCGACAATGGGGTTCAGCAAACCGGGTTGGAGATTAATGCGCCTGAACGAGGCGTGCACGTGGTTATCGCCAAAGTGCTTGGGGAAGATGGCGAAGTCAAAATCGAGTCCGCGCCAGTGGAGTTTTATATTCACCAGTCCACTGCCTACGATTTTCGTCGTCGACCTGGCCTGGATCCTAATGGGGCGGCAGCGGATGTCGGGGGTGCGGCAGGTCGAGGCGGTGCTGCTGGCACTGGCGGTGCCGCCAGTACGGGCGGCGCGGCGGAGACCGGCGGTGCAGCCGGTCGCGCCAAAATGCCAACCCCTGTTGTACCTCGCCCCAATCTGCGCAACTAGCAGTGCACCTAAGTGGTGCATTCCAACTCCCCTTACCGATACACTCAGCAGAGCTGCCTGCGTTAGGGGCCCACATGACGGGTCTTAAACGGGCTTTCAGGGCTTCCCTTGAGGTGGCCTGATAATTGCTTGTGCCCTGTTATGGGCCAATAGTTGATGAGTGGTGTCGCCTTGCACAAACGGTTACTCGATCACCTGCGAACCGCGGTGGTCATGCTCGATAGTAAGTTACACGTGCGTTATCTGAATCCGGCAGCGGAAATGCTGCTCGCAACCAGTGCCGTACGGGCTATCGGTCAGCCGTTGCCTGATTACTTCTTTGACGATGAAGAGGCACGGTCTGCCCTGCAGCAGTGCATTCGTGACGAGCACCCCTTCACGCGCCGGGAGGCGCGATTGTCGGTTGCGCCGGGCAATGAGGTCACCGTGGATTATTCGGTCAGCCCCATCAATGAGCCAGGCCAGCCGTTGTGCCTCTTGTTGGAGCTTCAGGCGCTGGACCGGCTGCTGCGCATTACCCGCGAGGAAGCGCTGCTGCATGCCCATCAGGCAACGCGGGCGCTGGTACGAGGGGTGGCACACGAGATCAAGAATCCGTTGGGGGGGATTCGGGGCGCTGCACAGCTGCTGGAGCGTGCCCTGCCAGACCCGGAGCTGACCGAGTACACCAAGGTCATTATTGATGAGGCAGACCGCCTGCGCTCAGTGGCGGACCGGATGCTGGGGCCTCGCAAGCCTCCGGAGTTTCGCCCGGTCAATGTGCATGAGTGCCTTGAGCATGTACGCCAGTTGCTACTGGCTGAGCATCCCCAGGGCGTATCAATCTGGCGGGATTACGACATCAGCTTGCCGGATGTGGTGGCCGATCGGGATCAACTGATTCAGGTGTTGCTGAACCTGATCCGTAACGCCACCCAGGCGCTGCTGGAGTCGTCCACACCGCAGGCGCGCATCGTGATGCGCACCCGGGTGCTTCGCCAGTTCACGATCGGGGTGCTGAGGCACCGGCTGGTGTTACGCGTAGACATTATTGATAACGGGCCCGGCATCGACCCGGAAGTACAGGAAACCCTGTTCTATCCCATGGTCAGTGGCCGCGCCAGCGGCACGGGGTTGGGCCTTTCCATCGCCCAGTCGATCATCAGCCAGCATCATGGCCTGATCGAATGCGAAAGTGTGCCGGGTGAAACCGTATTCAGTCTTTTGTTGCCCATGGAGCAGCCGGAGCTGATTGAGACAGAAGAGTCATGAAAGACACAGACACGATCCCTGGGAGAAGCAGGTCATGAGCGAAAGTATTTGGGTTGTAGACGATGACCGCTCCATTCGTTGGGTGCTGGAAAAGGCGCTGAGTCAGGAAAACTACGCCGTCACCTGCTTTGAAGATGCCGATGAAGCGCTCAATACCCTGGAAAATGGCGGCCAGGAACCGGACGTCCTGATCAGTGATGTGCGCATGCCGGGTACCGATGGCCTGCGCATGCTCAAGATCCTGCAGCGCAAGAATCCGGATTTGCCGGTCATCATCATGACAGCGCATTCGGATCTGGACTCGGCAGTGGCGTCCTATCAGGGTGGGGCATTCGAATATCTGCCCAAACCTTTTGATGTGGACGAAGCGGTCGCATTGGTGCGCCGTGCGCTCAAGCACCGTGAAGAGTCTCGCGGCGAATTCCCGGCCGCGGTGGAAGAGGCACCTACCGAGATCATTGGCGAAGCGCCGGCCATGCAGGAAGTCTTCCGGGCGATTGGTCGTCTCAGTCATTCCAATGTGACTGTGCTGATCAATGGTCAGTCCGGTACCGGTAAGGAGCTGGTGGCCCGTGCCCTGCACCGCCATTCCATGCGCCGGGAGAAAAACTTCGTGGCGCTGAACATGGCGGCTATCCCCAAGGACCTGATCGAATCCGAATTGTTCGGCCATGAAAAAGGGGCCTTTACCGGTGCCAATAATCAACGGGTTGGTCGATTTGAGCAGGCCAATGGCGGCACGCTGTTCCTGGACGAAATCGGGGATATGCCGCTGGAAGCGCAGACCCGGTTGCTGCGGGTGCTACAGGAAAGTGAATTCTACCGCGTTGGTGGCACCACGCCGATTCATGTGGATGTGCGGATCATTGCGGCGACCCACCAGGATCTGGAAAAGCTGGTGAAAGAAGGCGACTTCCGTGAGGATTTGTTTCATCGCCTCAATGTGATTCGCATTCATATTCCCCGCCTGTCCGAGCGCCGTGAAGATATCCCGCGGCTGGCCAATTATTTTCTGCAGCGGGCGGCCAATGAGTTGGGTGTTGAGCCCAAGGTGCTGCACAAGGATACCGAAAAGTACCTGTCCACCCAGTCCTGGCAGGGGAATGTGCGTCAGCTGGAAAATACCTGCCGCTGGCTAACCGTGATGGCCTCTGGCCGCGAAGTATTGGTGGATGATCTGCCGCCAGAACTGCGCGAGAGCACGGTCAGCAAGGGTGGGGATGTTAGCGGTGACTGGCTGAAATCCCTGCGCAACTGGGCCGATCGTGCCCTGTCGCAAGGCGAGCGCAGCATTCTTGATCAGGCGGTGCCGGGCTTCGAACGCACCATGATCGAGGTCGCCCTGCAGCATACCGGTGGCCGCAAACGCGATGCCGCTGCCCTGCTGGGTTGGGGCCGAAACACCCTGACTCGCAAGATCAAGGAACTGGAAATGGAGAGTCAGTTGAGTGGGGCAGATGATGACTGACTTTTCAGTTAACAGTGAATAGTGAACAGTTAAC